>CAMIVO010000018.1 GCA_946401865.1 uncultured Clostridia bacterium | reverse complement strand
CAGGGCGTATTTTCCTAGATGACATCGATATCACCGACTTGCCACCATATAAACGACCAGTTAATATGATGTTTCAATCATATGCGTTGTTTCCTCATATGACTGTGTATCAAAATATTGAATTTGGTTTAAAACATTTAGCTGAAAAAAAATAATCTTTCAAAAATGTAGGACAGTTTCTATTTTATCTTAAAATCAGAACTGTCCCTACATAAATTTGAATTCTACTGTATACTTTTATACTAAAATTATCTATTACTTCATATTTTCAATAAATAATTTATTTAACATCTGTGGGTTTGCTTTTCCTTTTGTTGCTTTCATTGCTTGTCCTACTAAAAATCCTAGTGCCCTATCTTTTCCTGCTTTATAATCTGCAATAGATTGTGGATTTGCTTCAAGTATTTCTTGAACTATTTTTTTAATTTCTTCTTCATCTGATATTTGAATCCAACCTTTTTCTTTTATTATTTCTTCTGGTTCTCTTGGATTTTCAAACATTTCTTCTAACACATCTTTTGCAATTTTTGAGCTTATTGTTCCTTTATCAATTAAACTTACTAAATTTGCTAAATGTTTTGCTTCAAATGGTATTTGATTTGGTTCCATTTCTTTTTCATTTAATATTCTTGAAATATCTGAAATTATCCAGTTACTTACAGCTTTGTAGTTTCCAGACATTCTTCCCGCTTCTTCAAATAAATTTGATAAATACTTTGACGAAACAAGTATTTTTGCATCTTTTTCTGACAAATTATATTCATTTAAATATCTTTCATGCCTTGATTCTGGAAGTTCTGGTAAGCTCTTTTTCACATTTTCAATATATTCTGTGGATAATTTAATTGCAACCAAATCTGGCTCAGGAAAATATCTATAGTCATCTGCATTTTCTTTTGATCTCATTACAAATGTTTTTCCAGAAACATCATCCCATCTTAAAGTATCTTGAGTAACTACTCCGCCATTTTCTACAACATCTATTTGTCTATCAATTTCGTAATCTATTTCTCTTACAATACTTCTAAATGAGTTCATATTTTTAGATTCTGTACGTGTTCCAAAAGGTTCTCCTTTTTTATGTACAGAAACATTTACATCTGCTCTATATGAACCTTCTTGCATTTTACAGTCTGATACTTCTATATATTCAAGTATTGATTTTAATTTTTTTAAATACCTTTCAGCTTCACTTGCAGACCTTATATCAGGCTCAGAAACTATTTCTATTAGTGGCACTCCTGCTCTATTAAAATCAACTAGTGTTCCTCCACCAAATTCGTTATGATTTAGTTTTCCAGCATCATCTTCTATGTGAATTCTTAGAATTCTAATTTTCTTTTTATTTCCATCATCACCATCTATTTCTATATAGCCATGCTCACACAAAGGTTTATCGTATTGTGATATTTGGTAAGCTCTTGGTGTATCTGGGTAAAAATAGTTTTTTCTATCATTTTTACTATCTTGTGAAATTGTGCAATTTGTTGCTAAACCTGCTTTTACAGCATATTCTACAACTTTTTCATTTAATGTTGGTAATGCTCCTGGCATTGCCATACATACTGGACAAACCTGTGTATTAGGTCTTCCACCATATGTTGTTTTACATGAGCAAAATATTTTTGTTTTTGTAGAAAGTTCTGCGTGAACTTCTAATCCTATTATTGCTTCATAATCTTGTTTTGACATTTTTTCCTCCTTAATTAAACGCAATTATTTAATTGTTAACTTTAAAATTACAAATATAATTAAACAAAAAAATAACACAGATACAAATGATATTAGAAGTATATATTTTAGTGGAACATCATATTTTATTTGATTCAATTTAGAATTATATACTTCTTGCAATTCTGTATCATCTTCTCTTACTATTACATAATCATTAAAATCTATATCATCATAACTTTTAACCTTATTGCTGTCATTTTTACGTATAAAATTATTAATAAGTTTATTTACATCATATTTGTCAAAATATTCTTTTTTAAAACCAGATTCAGATTGAATTTCATATGTTATATCAAGAAACTTTAAACTTTTATTTTTTTTATACTCTATATGAATATCTTCACTATATATTTTCTCCGAACGGTTAAAGGGCCTTCTTGAATTTTGCATTCGTTTTCTTTTTAAATTCACATTAATTAAATCATTAAAATTTATTTTAAAATATCTAAAATCATACCTTATTAATAGTTTTTCATTTTTCACTGTTATTTTTGTCGTATAAATATTAGTAAAAACAGCTAATAAAAGAATTGGCAAAGAATAGTATAATGCATAATTAAAGTATATTATATCAAAAAAAATTCCTTTTGAATGAATATTTAATATAGTAATAACAAAAAACCTAATGATTAAAATCAGATTTATAATGTTCAATAATAGTACTAATTTATTTATCTTTTTTTGTTTTATTGTAAAACTTTCTTTCTTCGCTTTAATAATATAATCTCTTTTTAAATCTATAAAATCCATATATTTTATACTTTATCCTTTATCCTTTATATTGATGGCTTATACTTTTCTCTAAATTTATACTCCTGTTCAAACGTATATGCTGCATTTAAAATTGTTTCTTCTTGGAATTTATTTCCTATTAATTGCATTCCAACAGGCAAACCTTTACTGTCAACTCCACATGGAATTGATATTCCTGGAAGTCCTGCAACATTTACAGATACAGTATCAATATCTGCTAAATATAATTGCATTGGATCTCCTGATTTTTCTCCTATTTTAAATGCTGTTGTTGGTGATGTTGGCATAAGAATAATATCATATTTTTCGAAAGCTTTATTAAATTCATTTGATATATATGTTCTTAACTTTTGAGCTTTTTTGTAATATGCATCATAATATCCTGAAGATAATACATAAGTTCCAAATATTATTCTTCTTTTTACTTCAGGTCCAAAACCTTCACTTCTTGATTTTTTAAAGATTTCATCTATATTAGAATATTCTGAGGTTCTATGTCCATATCTTATTCCATCAAATCTTCCCAAATTTGAACTAGCTTCTGCATCTGCTATTATGTAATATGTAGCTAATACATATTTTTCTATATCTACAGATATTTCTTCAACTTCTGCTCCAAGTTTTCTATAAATATCCATTGCTTCATATAGTCTATCTTTTACTTCTTTATCAAGACCTTCTCCAAAAAATTCTTTTGGAACCCCTATTTTTAGACCTTTAACATCATTTTTTAGGCAATTTTCATAATTTATATTTCCATTGTCTTCAGATGTTGAATCTTTTTCATCTTTTCCAGCAATAATTGTTAATAGTTTGGCTGCATCTCTTACATCTTTTGTAAGTGTTCCTATTTGGTCTAGGCTTGATGCATATGCAACTAATCCATATCTAGAAACCAAACCATATGTTGGTTTAAGACCAACTATACCACATAGTGAAGCTGGTTGACGTATACTTCCACCTGTATCTGAGCCCAAAGCCCAAGGAACTAAGTTTGCTGCAACTGCAGCTGCAGAGCCTCCTGAGCTTCCTCCTGGAACTCTGGTTAAATCCCATGGATTTTTTGTAATTTTAAATGCTGAATTTTCTGTTGATGTTCCCATTGCAAATTCATCCATATTCATCTTACCTAAGGTAATAATATTTTCATTACCAAGTTTTTCTACTACAGTTGCAGAATATGGAGCAACAAAATTTTCTAACATTTTTGAACTGCATGTTGTTTTTGTTCCTTTAACACATATATTGTCTTTTATTCCAATAGGAATTCCTGCATATTCGCCAGCTATTTCTCCATTTTCAATTTTTTCTTGTATTTCTTTTGCCTTACTTTTTGCCTCTTCTAAATATGTTGTAACAAAACTATCTATGTCTTTTTCTTTTTCTTCAATTTTGTTACAATATGCTTCTGTTATTTCAGTTACTGTTAATTCTTTATTTTTTAATTTTTCTTGTAATTCATGAACTGTTAAATCTGTGATATTCATTTTGGTTTTCCTTTCTGTTTTTTATAAAAATATTGACATTTACATAATTTTATGATATTATTTATTATGTTTCCAGAAATTCTGGAACTTTCGCCCCGTAGTTCAATTGGTTGAACGCCGCGTTCGGGACGCGGAGGTTATATGGGTTCAAGTCCCATCGGGTGCGACTAGCACTCAGGTTTTTCCTGAGTGCTTTTTTATTGCACAACCTTTGGTAACTTAAACATATTTTGCTCAATATCTTGTCCATTTGCAAGCATAGCTTGAACATCTTCAAATTCTTTTACTTCGTCTTTTCTAAATCTGTTTTTTGATTCATGTGCTGCAATAGTTATGTCTAAATCATCAACTGGTGCATTATTAATTACATTTGAAAAATCAATAATTTCCTGAAAATTTTCTAAATAATCTTGTATTTCTTCTTCTTTTAATTCTAAACTTGCTAAATTAGCAATATGTAATAATTCTTTTTTTGATACTGACATTTTTTTCCTCCCTTTAATTTTTATAACTCGTTTACACAACTTCCTGTTTCAAATATATCTTTTATATTTTGACAGGTATCTTCTGCAATTTTATTTAATGCTTCTCTTGTAAAAAAAGCTTGATGTGATGTAATTATAACATTTGGCATAGATAAAAGTACTGACAAATTTTGATTTCTTTTATATTCCATAGACATATCATTTAAGAAGAAATCTGCTTCCTCATCAAAAACGTCTAATCCTACACCTTTAATTTTTTCACTTTCTAATCCTTTTATTAAACTTGAACTATTTATAAGCTTTCCTCTACTTGTATTTATAATAATAACACCTTTTTTCATTTTATTAATAGTTTCGTCATTAACTAAGTTCTCATTTTCCTTTGTTAATGGACAATGAAGTGATATAATATCTGATTTTGCAAGTAAAGTATCTAGTGTTACATATTTAAATCCAATTTGCTTTTCTGCTTCTTTATCTTCAAAAACATCATATGCAATGACATTAGCTCCAAATCCCTTCATAATTTGGCAAAATACTTTTCCTATTTTTCCAGTTCCTATTACTCCAATAGTTTTTCCACAGATGTCAAAACCAAGTAATCCATTTAATGTAAAATTATATTTTTTAGTTCTTTGATATGCTTTATATATTTTTCTATTAATTTCTAATAATAGTGCTGTAGCATGCTCTGCAACTGCATTTGGAGAATATGCAGGAACTCTTACTGCTTTTATATTCTCATCTAGAGCTTTTAAATAGACATTGTTAAATCCTGCACATCTTAGAGCAATTAATTTTACATTATTTTCTTTTAATATTTTTATAGTTTCTTTATCTACAACATCATTTACAAAAACACATACAACATCATATCCTTTTGCAAGTGGTGCTGTTTCTGCATTAAGCTGAGAATCTAGATATGTAATTTCATAATTATATTTTTTATTATATTTATCAAATATTTTTTTGTCATATTCTTTTGTACTAAAAAAAGCTATTTTTATCATAATTTCTCCTCTCCCGTTATCTCCACTCTGGTAGCTAATAGTATTTAGCTACCTTTTTTTATTTAAAACAATTTTAAAATTCCTTCTGCATCTAAACCATAATAATGTAACAATTCTTTTGCACTTGCAGATTTTCCAAAATGATCTTTTATTCCTATACGTTCTAATTTACACGGATTTTTTGAAGTTAAAACTTCCGCAATTGCAGATCCAAGCCCACCTATAATATTATGGTCTTCTATCGAAATTAGTCTTTTTGTTTCTTTACTACACTTAATAATTGTTTCTTCATCTATTGGCTTTATAGTATGAACATCAACAACTCTAACATTAATTCCTTTTTCTCTTAATATTTCTTGTGCTTTTATAGCTTCTGCAACAACATCTCCTGTTACAAATATACTAGCATCAGTTCCATCTCCAATTTGAACCATTTTGCCTAATTCAAATTTTTGGTTTACCTCATAAATTATAGGTGTTGCTAATCGTGATAGTCTTATGTATACTGGTCCTTTTATATTATGTGCTTCTTCAATTGCCCATCTTGTTTGAATATCATCTGAAGGAGAAATTACTGTCATATTTGGAATAACCCTCATTAACGCTAAATCTTCAAGCATTTGGTGAGTTGCTCCATCTTCCCCTACTGTAATTCCTGCGTGTGTGGCACATATTTTAACATTTAAATTAGGGTAACATACACTATTTCTAATTTGATCATATGCTCTTCCTGCAGCAAACATTGCAAATGTACTAACATATGGAGTTTTTCCACAAGTTGACATTCCAGCAGCTGTACTAACCATATCTGCTTCTGCAATTCCCATATCGAAAAATCTTTCTGGATATTTTTTTGCAAATATTGATGTTTTAGTTGCTGTTGATAAATCTGCATCAAACACAACTATATCTTTGTATTTATCCCCTAATTCTGCAAGTTTTTCTCCATAACTTTGACGAGTAGCTATTTTTTCATCTTTCATAACACATTACCTCCATTTTATTTTTTAACCTCTTGCCATTCACCCTTAAAAATATATTTATATTCTGTGGTATCATCAATACAATACTTTTTGTACATTTCTTTAAAATGTTTTTTATTAAATACTTCATCAATTCCTTTATCTTTTACTTCTTCAATAATAGCTGATAAAAAGTGTTCTGTTTTGGGATTAATAATTATGTTTGTTTTCTCTATTTCCCAATAATTAAATAAAGATAATTTGTTCCATTGTTTTCCGTTATATGTTATACTTGCTGAAATTTTATCACATAACATTTCGGCAACATATTTATATGGTATAACCGGAGCTATCTGTGGAGTATTAAAATCTACCCAATAAGAGTCATGGTGCTTATTTCTACCTTTATGGTGAAGCCATGCTTTAGAATACCCCTTATCTTTTTTGCAACCAGTTATAGGACTTACTTTTCCTTTATAATATTTTATACTTTCAGAAAATTCTTCGAAAGAAAACTTTGACATATCATGCATAAGCCCTCTAAATGGCATACCAATTTTACAGCAAAATTTAAAAACTAGCCATTTATGTTTTGTAACTAGTATTGTATGTTTTATTGCATTTTTTATAAGATTTGTTGACATCAATATTTCCTCTTTTCTAATTCTCTATGTATTAAACCACAAAAATGGAATTTTCGCAATGGTTTTTGACTTTTTTCTAGTAAAATGATATAATTTTATTACATTGTTTGAATTAAACAACAATTAGAGTTATATTAATAATTTATGAAATTTCGAATGTGATTGGAGGTCGTGTCAGAGAGAGTTAATTTTAATAAACTGAGGAAGCGCTGGCTTGCGAAGCAAGAGCAGTGAGAGGCTCGGTTTATTAAAATTAACTCTCTCTAGAGACCGTATTGAGCCGAGAAATTGAATAAATTATTAATATAACTCTAATTGATAAAAATATAAATTTTGAAAGGGATAGCCAAATGGAAAATATCAAAACTATTGCAAAAAATCCAAATGCATATCATAATTACGAAATTCTTGAAAAAATCGAATGTGGTATAGTACTATATGGAACGGAAATAAAGTCAATTAGAAAAGGAAAAGTCAATTTAAAAGATTCTTTTGCAAAAATTTATAATGGAGAATGTTTTGTAATTGGAATGCATATATCTCCATATGAATTTGGAAATATAAATAACAAAGATCCTTTAAGAGATAAAAAACTTTTATTAAATAAATCTGAAATAAATAAATTAATTGGAAAAGTTCAAACTAAAGGATATTCTTTAGTTCCTATTTCTATATACTTTAAAGGAAGCTTAGTAAAATTAGAACTTGGAATTGGCAAAGGAAAAAAATTATATGATAAACGCGAAACTATTGCAAAAAAAGATGCAGAACGAAGAATGGCAATAGCATTAAAGGGAAATTATTAATTGTTAATGATTATAAAAGCAAAAAAATAAAGGCTATATTGCACAGCAAGATGGCCTTTATTTTTTGCTCAGATTTAAGCTTTATTAGATGATCCAAATACATCACGTATCTTGTGTTGAACAGTAGCTTTAATTAAATCTCTAGCAGGTGTTAAATATTTTCTAGGGTCAAATGCAGAAGGATCTTCTACAAATACTTTTCTAATTCCAGCTGTCATAGCTAGTCTAAGGTCTGTATCTACATTTATTTTTGAAACTCCAGAAATAGATGCAGTATGAAGTATATCATCAGGTACTCCTTTTGCTCCTGGAATATTTGCTCCATATTTATTACATTGTTCTACTAATTCTGGAATAACTGTTGATGCTCCATGTAACACTATTGGAGTATTTGGGATTCTTTCTTTTACTTGTTTTAAAATATCAAAACGAAGTTTAGCTTCTCCTTTAAATTTATATGCGCCATGACTTGTTCCAATTGCTATAGCTAAAGAATCACATCCTGTTTCTTTAACAAATCTTTCAGCATCAGCTGGATCTGTATAAATTGCATCTCCAGCAGCAACATTAACATCATCTTCTATTCCTGCAAGTTTACCAATTTCTGCTTCTACCATTACTCCTTTTGAATGTGCATATTCAACAACTTGTCTTGTAAGTCTTGCATTTTCCTCAAAACTATATTTTGAACCATCTATCATAACAGAAGTAAATCCGTTATCTATACACATTTTTGCTGTTTCGAAATCTGGTCCATGATCTAAATGTATTGCAATTGGTATCTCTGGATGTTCTTCACAAGCTGCTTCTACCATTTTCATTAAATAATTAATTCTTGCATATTTTATTGCACTTGAAGATGCTTGTAATATTACTGGTGAACGTTCTTCAGCAGCCGCATCAACTATAGCTTGTATTATTTCCATATTATTTACATTAAATGCACCTATTGCAAAACCCTCTCTCATTGATTTTTCAAACATATCCTTTGTTGTAACTAACATAAAAATTCCTCCTTTAATTTTTTTCTTTATTTTATTTCTATTTTTTTTATATGTCAAGTCTGTCCTATTTTGCATTAAGGACTGTCCCCAATGCAAAATATGCTAAAGTTAGTGCATCTGCTTTTGTCTCGCAACTACATAAAAATCCTGCATTATGACAGAATCTCGCTGTTTTTACTCCTGTTATTTCTTGAAGTTCTTTATCTCTTTTGCCTCTCCAACTTTGAGGTAATGTTTTTCTATTTTCAAAACTTCCTATCTCAAGTGGAACAGCATATACATTATACCCTCCTCTATTAGATGGAAACACAACGTAATTTATTTCTTTGGCTTTTTCATTTTCAGAATTTAGTAAAAATTCTTTCCATGGTATATTTTTTTCTAATATCATTATTCCATCTTTAGATTCAACTATTGCCTGTTCAACCTGTTTCTTTGCTTTCATTTTAGCAAATGTATCTGTTAAAAATTCATCAAAAATTATACTTGCTAATTTTAAAGCTTTTAAAAAATTCTCATCACTATCATTTGTTTCATCCCATCTTGGATTAAATAGGCTTATAATATAAGAAATATGTACATTTCTATAATCTACTTGTAATTTTGGTAACTGTCCATTGTCATTTGAATCAATAAATTGTATTAAATTCTTATCTATATAATTCCAAGTATATTCAATATCTTCTACATTATATTTTTCTAAAAGTTGTTTTCCAAATTCCTTCCATATTAATCCACATGCTGCATATTTTATACCATTTTCTCTTTCACCATTTCCACCAAATTGATGATGATCATATTTTCCTGCTCCAATATCATATATCAAAACATTGTCATTTAGTACTTCTTTTACCTCTTGAACTCGAACTAAAGTTATTTCTGGCAATATTTTAGATAAAATTAGTGTTGCAAAAATTTCATCTGCATGAAATGTTCCGCTATGTGTTATACAATTTGCTTCATTTATATTTTTGGTTAATTTTACATTCATTTTCTACGTTCCTTTCAAATTATTTGTGGCTATCTTCCGCCACCGCCTCCGGCCTCCTCCGGCCGCCTCCGCCTCCTCCAGAGAAACCTCCTCCAGAGCCAGATCCTGATGATAAGGTTGATGTATAACTAGATGCCACAGATGAACTAATTGCATTAGAAAAGCTAGAAGAAAAATCTGTGTTCATCATTAAATACATATATCCATAATTATTCATATTTTCATATACATCTTTATATACAATTTTCAATTGTTTTAAAACTTTATCTGCAACTCCAAATGCAGTAGCATAAACCAAATAATGTTCCCATAGTTCGAGCTCAGGTATTTCTCTTTTATCTAACATAGAAAAACTTACCATAAACTTTTTTAAACCTTCCCATTTTGCAGATTCGTTTAAACCTTCATCTGTAAATGGTTGTAACTTTTTTGTTACATGTTTTGTAACAATAATATTAATAGTTGCTGTTACAATTGATGCTATTATTCCATATAATATTACCCTTCCTGAAACTAATGCTGATACAAAAACAGTTCCAAATATCAAAATAATCAACATAAAAATAGTATATCCATAAGAAGCGCCTGCATATTTATCTTTTTCTGATTCTCTCGTCTCATCATATAATTTATTCTCTATAATTTCTTTCTTATTTGCCTTTTCAATATTTTCTTTTATTTTTGCAACTTTTGTTGCATGTTTTTTCATATATTTTTTTAATTCTTTAACTGTAATTTCATCTTTATCTTTTGCAATACCTACTATAAAATCTAATATATATTTTTCACTCCACTCTAAATTATCTTGTATTCTTTTTATAATTTTAATTATTACTTCTTTTTTATTTTCTGGTGAGATTTCAAATTCTATGCACTTTTTCAAACTTAAATCTAAAAGAACCGCAGAAAAAATTCTACCTATATCTTTTGATGAGAATTCTGACACTGACTTATTAAATACACTTATTGCCTGTGATGGTGTTGCATTATTTCTTGGTATTTCTCTAAAGTATTCAACATTTTCTGTTTGTTTGTATGGATTTATTTCCTTAGCTTTTTTTATTCCATTATATGCTTTTTTTAAAAAAGTACCTGAAACAAAAGCATATATAACTCCTGCAACTCCTGTTGCAATTTTTGCAATTTTTTGTCTTCTAAGTCTTCTAGCATTTGCTTCATTTGCCCAAACAGTTTCTTCTTCTATCACACTTTCTAATCTATTTTCATTAAAAATTCTACTTGAGTAATTTATCATATCAGATGGAAATAAACTTCTTACTTCTACAAATCTTCCTGAATTAAATTTATTAATCTCAAATTCTATAGTATCATTAGATGTAGCATAAATTGTACCATTTAGCCCTTCTGTATGTCCCCAAACTTTTATATTTTCCGTAGTTGATGCTTTCTCTGGTAATCTTATTTTTCCTGTAATTTTTGAACTATCAATTTCAAAATCACTTCCTACAAATTGCCAATAAAGTTCTGCATAATCATTATATTTTGCTATTGCATTTTCCACTTTATATTGAATTAAATATTTTTTTGTTGCTTCTGAATTATCTAATCCAACACCCCATGCAATTTCAAAATTCCCATCGTCATTTATTAATCCATAATAGCAATTTTTAGTAAAATGATACATTAATTTATCAATTTTATTAAATGCAATCTCATTGGAACTTGTTATATCTGTTACTGTAACATCTTTAATTCCACTATATTTAGTTTTATCTGTCTTAAATGTTTTAAATAAAGTATTTGTTTCTTCAATATCTATATCCCATATTTCTGTAACATTCATACTTGCATCAGCATTAATTTGAACATCAAAATTCAAATTATTTAAATATAAACTTGCATATACTTTACTATGACATGCTATTAAAAGAGTAAACAAAATCGATAAGAAAAACGTAAATAAAACATTTTTTTTAATGTTCATAAACCATTTCCCCCTTTTCTTTTGTCATTCTACTATAACGCCAAAAAAAAAGCAAGTATCAATGTCACAGGTACCAGAAATTTTTGGCACCTGTGAATTATTTAGCCTGTTTTACTCATTATTTCTCTTCTCATCTTTTTAATTATTCTTTTTTCCAATCTAGAGATATAACTCTGTGAAATTCCGTAATTCATCTGCCACTTCTTTTTGTGTTTTTTCATTTCCTCCATTTTTTAAACCAAATCTCATCTCCATTATATTTTTTTCTCTTGCATTTAATTTTCCTATTGAAATTTTTAACAATCTTTTATCTACTTCATCTTCAATATTTCTCGAAGTAATATCTTCATCTGTACCTAATATATCAGATAAAAGTAATTCATTTCCATCTGGATCTTTGTTTAATGGCTCATCTAAAGATACTTCGATTTTTGTTTTGTTAGTTCTTCTTAAGTACATTAAAATCTCGTTTTCTATGCATCTAGAAGCATAAGTAGCAAGTTTAATATTTTTATCTGACTTAAAGGTATTTACTCCTTTTGCCAACCCTATTGTTCCTATTGAAATTAAATCTTCAATTCCTATTCCTGTATTCTCAAATTTTTTTGCAATATATACAACTAATCTCAAATTTCTTTCTATCAATATCTGTCTGGCTTCTAAATTATCCTTTTGAGATAATTTTTGTATATAAAACTGTTCTTCTTCCTCTGGAAGTGGTGGAGGAAGTGTTTGTGCTCCTGCTATATAAAAAATAGGTTCTTCTATAATTTCCTCATTTTTTAAATATTTAACATAAATTGAATTTATATTGTTTTTAAAAAAATTTAAAATATTCATTCCTTACTTTCCTTTCCTTTTTCAATTTGGGACATTTCTTCTTTGCAACAATTGCCAAAAATCTCCGGTACCTGTGACACAAAATTGCCAAAAATCTCCGGTACCCGTGACAACATACCCGTGACACACTATCTATGGCAGTAGTCCTATTAAAGCATGGTATTCTCCTCTTTTATTAATTTTTTTGTTATATAAACCTATTATTACTTTTTCTATTTTTCTTGTTTCATTTACTTCTTCTATTTTTATTTCTTGTGCTTTTATTCCTAACAACATTCCATTTTCTTTTCCAAGTGAGGTAAATGGTATAACTCTCATTTTTAAAAAATATTGATTTTTTATGTTCTCTGGTATTTTACTTAAATCACCTCCTAATATACTATCTATATTTTCTAATATTTCATTTGGTATAATGTTTTTTAATAGGTTACTTTCTACTACAACTACCGGAATATTTGTAATTGGCTCTTTTAATAAATTTCCTGTATCAATCATAGCTTTTGTACTTATATTTTTTTCTTCTATTTTTATTTCTATATTACATATAAAATCTTTTTTTGATATTTTACTTTTTATTAATCTAAATGCCATTATTAGTACAATAAATGCTATTATTACCCCCATCATTATAGTTAAAATAGTATAATTTCCTTGTATTATTCCATTTTGAATTGATATTTTTCCTGTATTTACAATATATATTAAAGCAAGTGCACCACCGCCAAATGCAAATGATGTTAAATAAAAATAAAGTATCATCTTTAGCAATTTTTTTACATTATTTGTTTCATAAGCAATATATATCATTACAACTGATAGCAAAATTTTCATAAATATACCATTAAAAAAAGAATTATTAAGCATGTAAGCTATTACAGCATAGGTACTTCCGACAATACTTGAAAGGGTTATTTTTATAAATTTTATTTTAGTTTTTGTCTCAATTCCTACAGCAAGTAAAATAATAAAATTTAAAATTAGATTTTCTAAAAAAATAACATCTAAATAAATAGTCATTTTCTCACCAAGGGTAATTTTAACACTATTGTTTTAAAAAGTTTGTCACTTTATGATGTAGAAAAAAAGAAATATTCTACAAAATTAGAATATTTCTTACATTTATTACATTTATATTGAGTTATTTTTTCATTTTATTAAATCAAATCATGAATTATACTAGATACTATTTATGTGCAATTAAATCATTCTTTAGTATTCAATTTTTTCAATAAATTAAAAACAAATTCTTGTCCTTTTATACTAATATTTCTGTCATACTCTTCTCCTAATACTGCATTATCAGATATTACTCTTATATCTATTGCAGGTATCTTATACATATTTGCAATTGTGTATACAGCAATACCCTCCATATCAAAGCAAATAATATTATGTTTTTTATTCAATCTTATCATCCAGTCAATTTCTTTATTCCAAATATCTCCACTTCCAATTATTCCATAATGAATTTTTCCTTCAGTATAATTATGTTTAATTGATTTTACCATACTTATTAATTCTTTTCCTGCATTTTGTGGAATCAATTTATCTTTTTCTCCTACTGTATAATTAATTAATTCCCAATCATCAAGACTATAACCTTGCCCTTCTTTTTTTTCTTTTGTATAAAATGATGTAGTATTAATACATTGTTCACCTATTACAATATCTGACTTATGGATATTCTTTGCACATGCTCCTGCACATCCTTGATTTATAATATAATCAGGGTTATATTTTTCTATTGCAAGTGTTATAGAACTTGCAGTATTTATTAAGCCCACTTTTGCATCACATAAAATTATATCATTTTCATATATTTTTCCTGTATAAAAATTGCATATATTTGTTTTTTCTATTTTCTTGTTTTCTAATTTTTCTATTAAATAATTTAATTCTACATCTGCCATTGCAGAAATTATTAAAATTCTTTTCATATTATTTTGTCCTTTATTATTTATAATTTTTTATTCTTGTTAATTTTTGATAAAATAAAAAACGGACTAACAAATTCTATGAAGCATAGCTTCAAGAATCTGTATCCCGCCTTTTTTTATTTATGCATTTTTTGCAATTTTTGCAATTTCTGCAAATGCTTTTTCATCTGAAACTGCTATTTCTGCAAGCATTTTTCTGTTTATTGTAACATTTGCTTTTTTAAGACCTGCAATTAATTTGCTGTATGTAATTCCATTCATTCTTGCTGCTGCATTAATTCTTGCAATCCATAACTTTCTGAAATTACTCTTCTTATCTTTTCTTCCAACATAGCTATAAGATAATGATTTTAATACTGCTTGATTTGCATTTCTAAATCTATAGTGTTTTGCACCAAAATAACCTTTAGCTTGTTTTAAAACCTTTTTATGTCTTCTTCTTGTAATTTTTGCTGTTTTTACTCTTGCCATTTTTTATTTCTCCTTCCCAATTTAATTCTAGTTACCATATGGTAATAATTTCTTAATAGTATTTTCACAAGTTTTGTCAGCATAAGATCCTGGACGTCTACTTGTTAATTTTTGTCTTTTTGTTTTATTTGCTAATAAGTGTCTTCTACCTGATGTTGTTCTTTTTACTTTTCCTGTAGCTGTTAAACTATATCTTTTTTTAGCAGCTTTGTTTGTTTTCATTTTTGGCATTTTGCATTTACTCCTTTCAATTTTTATTTATATCTTACGCTTTTTTAGCATAATTAACATATATTATTTTTTTGATAGCATAATAAACATATTTCTGCCTTCAAGCTTTGGAGCTCTATCGACATTTGCAATATCTGAAAGATTTTCTATAAATCTGTTTAATACTTCTTCTCCAAGATGAGCATTGTTAACTTCTCTTCCTTTAAATCTAACAGTTATTTTTAGTTTATTTCCATCTTCTATAAATTTTCTTGCATTTTTTGCCTTAAATCCAAAATCGTGTTCTTCAATATTTGGAGTAATTCTAATTTCTTTGATTTCAACAACTTTTTGTTTCTTTTTAGCTTCTTTTTCTTTTTTAGCTTGTTCAAATTTGTATTTTCCATAGTTCATAATTTTACAAACTGGTGGTTTTGCTTGTGGCGCAACCAAAACTAAATCTAATTTTTTTTCTTGAGCCATTTCTAACGCATTTCTTAAATCTACTACTCCAAGCTTTTCTCCATTGTCTCCTATTAATTGGACTTCTTTAGCCCTTATTCTTTCATTTATTGGTAATTCTTGTTTTATGTTAAAACACCTCCTAAAATATAAAAAAGACTTTTCTTTGTTACAAGATAAGTCTTTTAATCCACACCAAAATAAATAATAAATATTTATAAAATTCTAACCTTTTCCTAAAAGTTAAGGTGAGAAGTGGATACTTCTTCTTGCAACATAAACAATTTTACAATTTTTTTTGCCTTTTGTCAATACTTTTTTTAAAAAACCCTTGTTTTTTTCTCAATTTTGTAGGATAATAGAAGTGTATTAAATATAAGAAAATAAATATCAAAATAATTATAAGTTTGAAAATATTAATTTTCTAATAAGTTTTATAACTTAGAAGGGATGAAAATAAATATGGGATTATTAGTTACAATTAAAAATGCACCAATTAAATTACTTGATAGTTTGCTAAAAAAATTAAATGTTAATCGAAATACTTTTTTTACATTTATTTTAACTTTAGTTTCCTTTTATATTTGTATAGATAGAATAGTAGAAATGCTTTTTTTAATATTTACTGGAGTATCTTCTGCATATTGGGGACCTTTTAAATACACTCTTGCTCTTGTTTGTCCAGCATTTGCTTTTGCATTTGCCCCAAAATCTAGTTTTTGTGACAATAAGCAAAAGAAGGTAACCATTTCTTACATATATTTTACTGCAGTATATATTATTGCTATGTCAATGATAGTACAATGGACAAATCAAGGACTTTGGTTATTACTTTTATCAGTTCCAAATTACTCAAATATAATAACACAATTTCCAAGTATGGTAAGGCATGCTTTTTCAGCTATTGCTATGTATTTGCCTTTAACCACTGTTTATCCATTTGTTAGAAATCGAATTTTAATGGGAATAAATGATTCTGCAGAAATGGTAAAATCAATTTGGGACTACCAGGGAATTGATTTATCAGATAGCTCTATAAAACACAATTCATATACGTGTGATGTTAGTTTTACATATGATTTCTATACTGGTCAAAAAGTTGTATTTGGTGAAACTTGTAGATATCGTTCACTTCTTGTTTGTGGTGGTACAGGTACTGGTAAAACAGCTAGAGTTTTTGAGCCAATGATTGCACAGGATATAGAAAAGAAATTCTTCTTTAAGGAAGCATCAAAAGAGTTAGGCTTTACAGCTTTAAAAACAGGAATTGCAAGCATAAACAATCCATATAGTAACGAATATTTAAATGATAATTTCAACTTAAATATGCTATCTCCTGCTTTTGGTAAAGAAACTATTTTTAAAACTTTTATGAAAAAAATGATACTTTCAGATTCGCCAAAAACTATTTATAGAAATATTGGTTTAACATATATGTCTCCTGATAATGAAAGTATCGAAAATATGATTGGAATATGTAATAATTACAATGTAAAATATACATTAATCGACCCAAATGTACCTAATGAAAAAGGATTAAACCCTTTTATATATGATGATCCAAACAAAATTGCCACAACAATATCTTATACTTTAGATGCTGTTAAATTTCAAGAATCAGAAGAAATATCTGAAAATATAATTATTCAAATGTTAGAAAATCTAAGTATATTATTAAAAGTAGTTTATCCTAAAATGCATGATGGTATATTACCTAATATGGAAGACCTTCTTAATATTATTAATCATTTTGACATGATTCAAAAAATGTGTGAAATACTCAAATCTGACGAAGAACTTGCAGATAAATATAATTTATTAATTACCTATATTGAAAGAAACTTTTATCCAAAATCTGTCGGATTAGAAAAAATGCAAGAATATGCTCTTTCAGTTGGCAGTAGATTAGAAAACTTACTAAGATCTTCAAAAATTAAAAATGTTTTATGTAATAGACATAATAATGTAAACTTTGATGATGCACTAGCAAATGGAGAATTTATTTTTATATGCACTCGTAGAGGTGAATTAGGAAGATTTACAAGTAGAGCCTTAGGTTTCTTCTTTCTTCTATCTATGCAAAATGCTGTTTTAAGAAGACCTGGAAATGAAAAATCCAGAATTCCTCATTATTTATATATTGATGAATTTCCTGATTACCTAAGTTATTATACTGAAACAATTTTTACAATGTATAGAAAATATTGTGTTGGAACAACAATTTCTGCACAAAGTATTTCAATGCTATCAAACAAAATATCTGGAGCTAATAAATCAGATTATAATAGTACTGTTCTTGCAAACTGTTCAAGTAAAGTATTTACAGGTGGTGCGGCACCTATAGAAGAATTAGATTGGTGGCAAAGAGAAATTGGTCAATGGATGCAATGGCAATATCAACGATCTTTTGATGCTTCAAAAGGTTCAACTGGTGAAATGGATCCTAAATTAAGTAATATTAGATATGACTGGAAAGATAAAGTATTAGCAGGAAATATGCAGTTTTATTCAGATAATAAATGCGCATATAAAATAGTAAGTGACTCAGGTACACCAAAAAATAGTGATGGTATTATCAATTTTGTTCCAGCTAAATATAAAGAAAAGCATAAAAGTAAATCTTACAATTTTTCGAAATATGTTTCAGGCACTGCTGTAACAGATGAAGCAGGAAATGAAAAGAAAAGCAAAAGATTTAATCCTAAAAAAGCAACTTTTACAAATAATGATACAGGTGAAGATGACCCAATTCAATCAGATAAATCTTCAAAATATCTATTTGATAATGAAGATGCAATAGTTGTAAACTTTAAAAAAGATAATGATGAAAATTAAAGGAGTAAATTAAGTTTTACTCCTTTTTTTAAGAGTAAATATATTATTTTTCAATCCCTTGGTGTCGAAATCTTGATGTACCTGTAATTTTTCTTACGAAAAATTCAGCTACAATGTCGATTTCTCCAATCGCCCTACGCTTTCGCTTCGGTTGAGCGGCTTACGCGGGATTTCAAAATAATATATTTACTCTTTTAAATAAAAAAATTTATTTTACTCTTTTGTAGGAACCTTGATTACCACTTCAGTTCCCTCTCCTACTTTACTTTTTATATCTATACTTCCTCCGTTTTTGTCTAGAATTTCTTTTGCAATTGCAAGGCCTAGTCCACTACCTCCAAATTCTCTACTTCTTGCTTTATCCACTCTATAAAAACGTTCAAATATTCTATTTAAATCATCTTCTGGAATTCCAATTCCATTATCTATAATTTTTATATATGCATCATTATATACAAAACCTACATAAATTTTTATTTTTCCACCTTCTGGTGTGTATTTTATACTATTTGTGAGAATATTTAAGACAACCCTTTGAATATCATCTTTATCAGCAAAAACTGGTGGTACATCTGCTGTAACAAAATTTTCAACATGATGTTTTTTCTTCTTTATTTCTATTGCAAGTTTTGCCTGACTTTCTTTTACCATTTTTCCAAGATCAAAGCTTTCTTTTTTGGTTTTCTTTTTATTACTGTCTATTCTAGAAAGCTCTAATAAATCTGTAACTAGTTTTGCCATACGTCTTGCTTCAGAAGCAATTACTCCCAAAAACTCTTTTTGAGTTTCTTGATCATATTCACCTTCAAGTAAGGTATCACTATATCCCATTATAGATGTAATTGGTGTTTTTAACTCGTGAGAAACATCTGCAACAAACTCTTTTCTCATGTTATCTAATCTTTCGTGTTCTATTATATCTGGAATAAAAGCTATTACTCCTGCTGGTATATCTTTTTTGTCTCTAAATGGTGAAAATAAGACATTTAAGTTTATTCCATCAACAGAAACTTTTTGAGTAGTTGAGGTCCAGTTATCAAGATAAATTATTTTTTCCATATTTATATTTTTATCAAATTTATTGAAAATATCTTCAAAAGAATTGTCTTCTGGTGAGATTTTAAGTAGTTTTTTTGCTGCAGGATTTATTAAAGCTATTTTTCCTTCTCTATCAAAAGCAATAATTCCCTCTGTTGTATGCAATAATATCTTTCTAAGTTCAATTTGTTCTGTCGATTTTTCTTCATCTTTGCTCTTTAAAAATTTATTTAATGGATATACTATTACTTTTGACATATATATAATTAATATAATTGCAATTATAACAAATATAGAACTAGCTATAATTAATATTAAATCTAAGTTTTTAGATAATTGTTGAATCATTATATCTATTTGATTTAAACTTATACTTGTTTGCATATTTATTTCATCATGAATTACATTTAAATTAGAGTGTATAAATAAACCGTAATCCAATTAAAACAATTATCTCTGTAATAAAAATTATTAGTACAATTTTTAATGGTGTGTTCTTCTTAAACAAACTGTTTCCTTCTTTCTAAATTATAATAATTTTCTAATTTCTTCATAAATTTTTTCTTCTACATTTTGGTTTGCAACTAAATATGCATTTTTTCCCATTTTTTCCATTATATACTTATCTGAAATAATTTTTTCTATTTGTGCATTTAACATTTCTCCTGTTAGATCATTGTTTTTTATAATAATAGAAGCTCCTACATTTTCTAAAACTTTTGCATTATACATTTGATGATCATTACTTACATTTGGTAATGGTATTAAAATAGATGGTTTTGAAAGATTTGCTATTTCCGTTATCGTCATTGCTCCACTTCTTGAAACTATAAGATCTGCTATATTTTCAATTTCTTCCATATTATATATATATGGAAAAACCTTACAATTTTTAATATTATTTATATTAATATTTTTGTCAGATAAATTGCTTTTTATTTTGTCATATTGTTTTGGTCCTGCTGCCCATATTATTTGATAGTCTTTATTTTTGTTTTGTATTATTATATCACAAATTGCATCATTTATTTTCTGTGCACCTTGACTTCCTCCAAAAAATAGAACTATTGGCTTTGTATCATTCAATCCAATAGATTTTATTATTTCTAATTTTTCACTAGGTTTAAACTCACGTTTTTTTATTTTCACAGGTGTTCCTGTATATACAACATTTTTACAATATGGAATTCTTTTTATTGCATCTTTAAATGAAACTAATATTGTGTTAGTTTTTCTTGCTGCAATCTTAACTGCTTTTCCTGGAAAAGCATTGCTTTCATGTAGTAAAATTGGTATTTTGTAAGCACTTGCTGCCATCACAGCTGCTCCACATATATATCCACCTGTTCCTATTACGATATCTGGTTTAAATTCTTCAACTATTTTTTTTGCCTCAAAAATACCTTTTACTGTTTTTCTCATTTTTCTGATATTATCTATAGAAATCTTTTTACTTAAACCATATGCACTTATTGTTTTTAGCTCATATCCTGCGCGAGGAACTAAATCATTTTCTAGCCCTCTTGTTGTTCCAAGAAAAAGTATTTTAGAATTCTTTTCTTTTTCTTTTATAATGTTTGCAATTGATATTGCTGGGTTTATATGACCTGCTGTACCAGCAGCAGCAATAAGAACTCTCATATAATTCCTCCGATTTTAATTTTTTCTACCTGCTCTTGAAATATTAAGCAATACTCCAATTTGACATAGCAAAATTACAAGTGCTGTTCCTCCATAACTAAAAAATGGTAATGGCATACCAGTTGCTGGCATAGATGATGTTACAACTGCTATATTTACAATGACCTGTATACCAATCATTGCGGTTATTCCAACAGCTACTAAACTTCCAAACATGTCTGGTGCTTTCATTGCTATTAAAATACCTCTCCAAATAAATATTGCAAATAAAATTATAACAAATGTACATCCAATAAAACCAAGTTCCTCAGCTAAAACTGAAAAAATAAAGTCATTTTGTGGTTCTGGCAAATATAAATATTTTTGTTTACTTTGACCAAGACCTGCTCCAAAAAGTCCACCTGAACCAATTGCATAAAGACTTTGAATAACTTGGTACCCTTTTCCCAATTTATCTTGCCATGGATCTATAAATGTTGTTATTCTTTCTATAGCATGAGCAAATTTTTTTACTTTTAATAATAATATACCTGCAAGTGGAACTCCAATTCCAATTCCTGGTACAACAATTTGCCATAATTTGCAACCAGCTATTACCATCATTATTCCAACAATTCCAATAATTACAACAGAAGCACTTATATGTGGCTCTATAATTAGTAATCCAATTATTGGAACAAGCATTATAAGATGTTTTCCCCATCCTTTAATTAAGTATTTTAACTCTTCTCTATTTTTTGTTAAAATGCCAGCATAAAAAATTATCATGCAAAATTTTACAAGTTCTGAGGGTTGAAATGATAGACTTTCTGTAATATAAATCCATCTTTTAGCATTATTTAAAGTCTTACCAAATGCCAGTACCGCAACTAATAAAATTATTGCAATTATATATGCTATTTTATAAAATTTTTTATAAAATCTATAATCTATATTTGAAATAAATGTCATTGCTATAAGACCTACTATAGCAAATATTCCTTGTTTAATAAAATATTTATAACTATTTCCACTTTCAGAAAGTGATGTTGGAGAGCTAGCAGATAATACCATTATTAATCCTATTGTAAGTAATAATAGAACTGTAATTAATAATGTATAATCTATGGGATTTTCTAAAAAACTTGAAAATTTTTTATTTTTTGCCATTTAATACTTGTTCTCCTTTCTTTTTAGACTACTAATAAACCAATTATACAAGCAAGTAGGGTTACAACTGAAAATACCCTAACAACTTTGTTTTCATTCCAGCCAGATAATTCAAAATGATGATGTAGAGGTGCCATTTTAAATATTCTATTTCCTGTTTTTTTATAATAAGCTACTTGAATTATTACTGATAATGTCTCAAGTATAGGGATTAAAGCTATAATTATTAATAAAAGTGGTAATTTTAAATATAAAGCCAAGCATGAAATTAACCCTCCTAAAAATAATGAACCTGTATCTCCCATCATAACCTTAGCTGGATGAAGATTAAACATTAAGAACCCAAGTATTGCTCCAATTGCAATACTGCCAAGAATTGACACCTCAGGTACTTTTCCCATTGATAAAAAGCTTAAGCATGCAATTATTATTGCACACACACTAGATGACAAGCCATCAACTCCATCTGTTAAATTTACTGCATTTGTAGTAGCCAGTATTACAAAAATTGCAAATGGAATATATAAATAAATTGGTAATATTATTTCTTTTTTCAAAATTGGTATTATTATTCCTGTTCCAATATTTGAGAATTTAAGTATAAGTATAACATATGTAATTGAAATTAATAATAATCCTAGCATTTTATATGAAGGTTTTAAGCCTTTAGTATTTTTTAACACTAATTTTTTAAAATCGTCTACAAAACCAACTATTCCAAATCCTAAAGTTAAACATAATATTGGAATAAGTTTATTGGCAAGATTGATTTCTCCAATTTTTTTATAATATATGTAGCTAATTACAGTACATATTTCAATTCCAAGCATAAATATAATTCCACCCATTGTAGGTGTTCCTTGTTTTTTTAAATGTGATTTTGGTCCATCATCTCTTTCTATTTGTCCTACCTTTATTTTTTTTAGTATTGGTATAATTATAAGTGCAAGTATAACTGTAATTATAAAACTTGCTATAAGTATTGATATTTGAAAATATGTTTGAAAATTCATCATATGTAGCCTAGAAAATCTAAGCTCCTCCTCTCTATTTCATTGCTCATTTTTATTTTTTTATTTTACTAATTATATCTCTAACAATAATTCTTTCATCAAATGGATGCTTAACTCCATTTATTTCTTGATATGGCTCATGTCCTTTTCCAGCAAGAACTATAATATCATTTTTATTTGCCATTTTTATTGCTTTTTCTATTGCTTTAGTTCTATCAACTATTGATTCATATTTTCCTTTGGTTTTAGAGATTCCTTTTTCAATTTGTTCAACTATTTTATCTGGATCTTCTGTACGTGGGTTATCAGATGTAATAATTGTGTAGTCTGCTATTTTTCCAGAAATTTCTCCCATTATTGGACGTTTTCTTGTATCTCTATCTCCTCCACAACCAAATACAGAAATTACTCTGCCTCTAGTATAACTTTTAACTGCACGTAATATATTTTCTAAGCTTTCAGGTGAATGAGCATAATCTATCATAATTGGTATTTCAAGTTTATTTTCTACCATTTCTGATCTTCCAGGTACTTTTATTTTTTCTAAGGCTGTTTTTATTGTTTCAGCTTCTATTCCAATTTTTTTACAAATACATATAGCACATAGTGCATTATAAACTGTAAATCTTCCTGGAATATCTACTTTTACTCTTTCATTTTTATCTGTTATTTTCACTTTAAAATCTACATAGGAATTTGTAATTGTAATATCTTTTGCTAAAAAATTCCCATAATTATCTATACCATAACCTGTTATATCATTTTCTGGAAACATTTGTGGTATTTTATTACCATGTAGATCATCAATATTTACAAAACCTGTTTTACACATATTAAATAATTTTAATTTTGATTCAAAATAGTCTTGCATATTTGGATGTTCTTTTTCACTTATGTGATCTTCAGATAAATTTGTAAATGCAACTAAATCAAAATTACATCCATCTACTCTATGTAATTTTAAACTTTGAGAAGATACTTCCATAACAACATATTCAACTTTTTCATCTACCATTTTGCTAAATAATTTCTGTAGTTCTAAGCTCTCTGGGGTTGTTCTTTCGGAATCTCCAAGCTTTTTACCATTTATATATGTAGCAACTGTGCCTATTAAACCTACTTTTTTTCCTGCTTTTTCTAAAATTTCTTTTATCATAAAAGTTGTTGTTGTTTTTCCTTTTGTTCCTGTTATTCCTATTAATTTAAACTTTTTTGATGGATTATTATAAAAATTGCATGAACTTAGGGCTAAAAATTCTCTTGTATTTTCTGCTATAATTAGAGTTACATTATTTGGCAAACTATCCTTATTTATTTTTTTTATATTTTCTGCAACAACAACTGTTGCTCCGTTTTCTATTGCGTTTTGAATATAATCATGGCCATCTGAATTAAAACCTGATATTGCAACAAACATATATCCATTTTTTACATTTTTAGAATTGCTTTCTATTCCTTCTATTTCAAGGTCTAAACTTCCATTTGCTTTTAGACCTTCTATTCCATTTAAAATTTTTTTTAAATTCATCTTATGAGCTTCCTTTCATTTTTACTTAGCTAATTATATATCAAAATAAATTTTTTGTATAGCTTTTTTTTAATTTTTATGTTTTGTTTTATTTTATATTCTTTATTTTAAAAAAAATATTGCTAAAACATAAAAAATATGTTATAAAAATATTAAGGAGGATTTAGAATTTATGGATGATAATGAAAATAAAGAATCTAAAAAAGAAATTGAAATAGTTAATGGAGATGGTAAAGATTTATTAAATTTTTCAGAAGTATATGAGCATATAAAATCATCAAATGATTCTGAGGAAAAAATAGAAAAAAAAGAAATTGTTATTCCTAAAGGAAGTTCAGATAAAAATGATTAATCAGAATATTTATAATCTAGTTAAGCGACATATCTGTCGCACATAAATAATCGTAGAGTCAACTTTATTGTCTCTACGATTATTTTGATACTTAAAAGCTCCCCTTTTTTATATTTCCATTTGGCTTCCTAAAAATGATGCAGCAGACTGTGCTAATTTTTTTTCTACATCATTCATCTTTGTATTTGCCTCTTTTGAAAGAAGAATTACAGTTCCTATTGTATCTCCATTTGAAATTATTGGATAAACTACTTGCCCATTATTTTTTTTGTTTCCCTCTTCATTTTTAGTTATTGGCATTGCTTTATCACTGTTTTCTCTACTTGTATAAATTTCTTTGTCTTCCATTAGTTGTTCTAATTCTTCACTTACATTTTTTTCCAAATATTCTTTTTTGGGCCCTCCTGAAACTGCAATAATTGTATCTTTGTCTGTTATAAATGCTATATGTCCTGTGGTTTTAGATAATGTTTCTGCATACTCGGTTGCAAATTCTGTTAGTTCACCTATTGGTGAATATTTTTTTAAAATAATTTCTCCTTCTTTGTCTGTAAATATTTCTAATGGATCTCCGCTCTTTTATACGAAGTGTTTTTCTTATTTCTTTAGGTAAAACCACTCTACCTAAATCATCTATTCTTCTTACAACACCTGTTGCTTTCATAATTTTAACCTCCTATATTTGTCTAAAATTTAGTTTTACCTTCTTATTATGACAAATAAGGAAAAATTTATGCAAAAAAAAAACACATACTCAATGTATGTGTTTATTTTTTTCCAAATAATTTTGCAATTCCTTTAAATGAAATCTCTTGATGAAGAAATTCATTAATTTCATTTTCAACTTTTTGTTGATATGGTGTTAATTCTACTTTTATTGGTGCAGTTAAATCTATTTCTTGAAATAGAAAAGCTTTAATCTTTGTCCATAGTCCTTGTTTTGTTACTGCTTTTTGTTTATCTATAGGTTTAAACTCTACACCTGCATTTGCAGGTTCATTAATGCTACCTGCTTGGTTAACTCCAAAATTTCCAAATACTCCATTTGTACCTGCATTTTGTGCTGTTTCTAAATTAGAAACATTTTCAGTAACATTATTTTCTCCAAATGTAAATCCACCAAAAACTCCATTTTGATTTTCATTATTAAGATCAGCCATTTCGTTCCTCCTTTGTATCATTTAAATACTCTATTTATCTTATACTACAAATTTTATAAATAATCAATAGAAATTGTAAAATTTAACTTTACGTTTTTATTACATTTTTATTACAAAAATGTTACATCTTTCCAATTTGGCACATATTGTTGTTCATTTTTTTCAGTATCTTGTATGTATCCATTCTTAAAATTCAATGAGTATATAAATTCTTCTATTTTTTTCATTTCTCTATTTGTCAACTTCCTGTTTATATCCTTAAATTCTTTTGCCTTATATGTTGGAAAATATTGGTTCATAACACTAACAAAAATATCATCTGGCATATTGTCTTTTATCCATTGTAAAACCTTTTTGCTATTTTCTACATGATTTGGCATTACTAAATGTCTGATTATTATACCTTTTTTAGCTATCCCATTTTCATTGAATTCAATATTACCAACTTGTCTGTACATTTCTTTTATAGCTTTTGTTGCAATTTCAAAATAGTTATTTATATTTGAATATTGTTTTCCTAAATTATTTTCTGCATATTTTAAATCTGGTAAATATATGTCTATATACCCTTCTAAAAGTTTTAGAGTCTCAACATTTTCATATGAATTTGTGTTATAAACTATTGGAATTTTAAGGCCTTTACTCTTAGCAATTTTAATAGCCTCGACTATTTGCGGTACATAGCTCGTAGGTGTTACTAAATTTATATTATTAACATTTTCGTTTTGAAGTTTTAAAAAAACCTCAGAAAGCTCTTTGATTGTTATTTCTTTACCTAGACCCTGTTGACTAATTTCATAGTTTTGACAAAATACACAATTTAAATTACAATTTGAAAAAAATACTGTACCAGAGCCGTTAATCTTACTTATACATGGTTCTTCAAAATTATGAACCGATGCTTTTGCTACTTTTACAGTATTTTTTGATTTACATCTTCCAACTTGATTATTTGTTCTATTTACTTTACATTTATGTGGACAAATTTCACATTTTTCTAATAATTTTAGCATTTTTAAAATTCCTGATTTTTTAAGTTATTTTCTTGATTAATTATTGTCATAATAATTTGTAGAGTTTTTTCTAGATTATTGTTTTTTAAAACATAATCATATAATGATATTTTAGATTCCTCATAGTCAAATCTATTTAGCCTTAAAATTATTTCTTCTTCATTTGGTTTATCTTCTCTTTGTTCTAGCCTACGTTTTAGTTCTTGCTTTGGAACTCTTAGAAAAATAGTTATTATTTTTGTTTCATTTTTTAATAATTTTATTAAATTTTCTGTACCATTAACATCAACATCTTTAACTATTATTTTTCCATTTTGTAGTTTTTCATTTAGTAATTTTTTTGGTACACCATAATAGTTATTATGGTGTATGTCATATTCATAGAATTCTCCATCTTGTATCATTTTTTCAAATTCTTGTTTAGTAACAAAATTATATGTTTTTCCATCTATATCTCCAGGTCTTATTGGTCTAGAAGTATATGATGGTAGAGATTCCACATTTTCCATTCTTTTTATTAGTTCTTTTTTTATTGTGTCTTTTCCTGCTCCTGCAACTCCTGATAATATTACTAACATTTTCATTTCCTCAACTTTTTTAATTTTCTATATTTTCTTCATTTACTATGTCACTATTTTCTCTTTTTTCATTAATTATAATTTTGCCTTCATTAATTTCGTTTGCAGCAAGTGTAACAGGTGATTCTTCATTAACTTCTGTTAATGGTTTATCTCCTTTAGAAATTTCTCTAGCTCTTTTTGATGTTGCAATAACAAGTGCAAATCTGTTTTCCGCATGATTTAAAAGTTCATTCACTGTTGGTTTAACGATCATTTTGATTCCTCCTTAATTTTCAATAATGTCTTTATCTATTCTCCCTGCAATAGTTTCTGATTGTACAGCAGAAAGAATAATGTGATTAGAGTTTGTTATAATAACAGCTCTTGTTTTTCTACCAAATGTCGCATCTATTGCTGATCCATTGTCTTTAGCCTCTTGTACCATTCTTTTAATTGGTGCAGAGTCTGGGCTTACTATTGCTATTATTTTATCTGCTGATACTGTATTTCCAAAACCAATATTTACTAATTTCATATGCTTCACTTTCCCTTCTATATTGAAATTAACTATTGATATTTTATCATATTTTAGCTATAAAGTCTAGTATAAAAGCATGTTTTTTCTTTAATTGGTGTTTTTTCTTTTGGCTTCTTTTTTTTGTGGCTCTGAAGTAACTATTTCTTTAATATCACTTAAGCTTTCTAAATATTTTTTTCTTTCCTTTGTATATGTTATTACGAATTTAAATATATAATAAATTATATAAACTGCACATGAAAAATTTATATATTTTACAAATGTAATATTAAACCTTTTTACCATATTTATAGATATAAGTGTATTTATAGCTAATACTAATGTTTCTATACCAAATACTGCAATTATACCTTTATCTTTATGATATGCAATTTCGAAAATTGTAACTGAAACAAAAAGCATTCCAAGACTAATGTATTTATATATTTCTATAAATTTTTCACTTGTTAAATTGTAAAACATATAATTTAATAAATAAAAATATGCAACATAAATAAACAATATTGCCAAATTGATAAATACATTTTTTTTATAACTATTCATTTTTATAGTTCCTTCCTTAACCTTTATACTTTAGTGTGTTTTAGTTTTTATTTAGTTTTTAACTATTAATTGCGAGGCAGTTATGCCTCGCATTTTTTGTAACTGGTGACCCCTACGGGAATCGAACCCATGATTCGGCCTTGAGAGGGCCGCGTCTTAACCGCTTGACCAAGGGGCCAAAATTTTTAGTTCTTTATTATTTATAACACTTTTTTTTAATTTAGTCAATATTTTTTAAGAAAAAGGGTGGTTATGTGGCACTACACAGTTACAATGCACAGTTAAATTATTAAAAGCCTGCACCAAGTTTATATATTTATTTTTATGCGTAAATCCCTTTTTTCTAACAAAAATGTAATCAAATATGGAATTTTTTTAACGGAAGTCAAGCTTCCTAAAAATTCTCATATTTGAAAACATTTTGTAAGAAAATGGTCCCCGCACAAGTTTACTTTAAAAATAAATATATAAACTTGGCACGGCTATTTATAGTAAAGCCTAAATTATAACACGACACATTGTCCAATCTGGGTAATCTGTAAACTTAAGTTGCTCTTTTGTTGTAGGGTGCTCAAACTCTACTTCATATGCCCAAAGTCTTATTTGCTTTTGCTTACCTCTTGTTCCATATTTTTGATCACCAAATAAACTATGGCCCGCATGTGCCATCTGTACTCTTATTTGATGATGTCTTCCTGTATGTAAATTAATTTTAATAAGACTTAAATCTCTTTTATCATCATAATTTAAAACTTCATAATCTAGCTCTGCTCGTTTTGCATTTTTCTTTGTTGGCTCAACCACTTTACTTATGTTGTTTCTTTCATCTTTATATAAATAATCTACTAAAGTTCCTTTTTTTTCGTTAAAACCTCCATCTACAACTGCCATATATTTCTTTTTAAAAGTTTTATTTCTTATTTGCTCACTTAGTCTTGAGGCAGATTTTGAAGTTCTAGCAAATACCATTATTCCACCAACTGGCCTGTCTAATCTATGGACCAAACCTATATATGCTTCTCCTGGCTTATTATATTTTTCTTTTATGTAATTTTTTACCAATGTTAACATATCTATGTCTCCAGTTTTGTCACTTTGTGATGGTATATTTGGTTCTTTTTCAACTACTATTATGTGATTATCTTCGTATAATACTTTCATTTAATTCAAATCCTTTTACTATATTCTATAAATTTAAGGTCATTTCTCCCATCTTCCATAAATTCCACATGGTAGTATTAATTCAGAACTTTCCATAGGTAAACCTACTTCTCCTGATCTAACTTGTCCTTTATATTTTTTTCCTATAGTTAAATTTAATATGTTTGCTAAAACTGTACTAGATATTCCTGTTGTATATGAATTAATTAAGAAAAATAATGGATTATCAGATAGCACCTGCTTACATAATTCAACTAAATCATATATATTATTTTCAAATTGCCATACTTCTCCATTTGTTCCTCTTCCATAAGATGGAGGATCCATTATTATTGCATCATATTTGTTTCCTCTTCTGATTTCTCTAGAAACAAATTTGTTTACATCATCTACAATATATCTTACTTTTCTATCTGCTAACTTTGAACTTTGTACATTTTCTTTTGCCCAAGAAACCATCCCTTTTGAGCTATCTACATGGCATACTGATGCTCCTGCATATAAACAAGCTACTGTTGCGCCACCAGTATATGCAAATAAATTTAGCACTTTTATTTCTCTTTTTTCTTTTTTAATTTTTTCTATCATCCAATCCCAATTAAATGCTTGTTCTGGAAATAAACCTGTATGTTTGAATCCCATAGGTTTTATATTAAATATTAGATCTTTATACTTGATTTGCCAATTTTCAGGAAGCTTTTTATTGTATTTCCAACTTCCTCCTCCTGTTTTAGATCTATTATATATTGCATCTGCTCTTTTCCATAATTCAGGATGTGTTTTTTCTTTCCAAATTATTTGTGGATCAGGCCTTGAAAGTGTAATATTTCCCCATTTTTCTAATTTTTGTCCATCTGCCATATCTATTATTTTATAATCTTTCCAGTCCTTTGCTACATTCATTCTATAAAAATTCCTCTCTTTACTATATATCTATTATTGTAAACCGTTTACATAATTTTACCATAGAATTGGATTCATTTCAAGAATTTTTAAAAACTTATATATAAGCCAAAAATTCATTATTAAACAACTTACAATAATAGCACTTATTGTAATTATAAATTTATGTTTAATTACTATTCTTTTTAATTTGCTTGTCCAACTAAATTTTTTACTTTTTCTTGATAAATATGTTGTATAACCAACTTTAAAAAAATCTTCTTTCATAATACATCCCCCTTATTAAATGTATATGAAAGAAGTTAAAATTTTAGAACATATTTATTATTTTTGTTTTAAATAATCTAATACATTTAGTTCTTTTTCTTGTCCATTATATGTATATGACATCCAATATGAATTCTCTCCGTTGGATACTTGTATATATGCTTGATTTAATAAAAATGGAGTAAGATCATTTCCTTTTAAATCAACAAAACCATATTTATTTGATTCATCACAGACAACAATGGCTCTGACATCTGGTATTTGTAATAATGGATATATATTATTTCCGCTTTTTATTTTATTACAACCAATTTGAGAATATTTAAATTCATATACTATTTTTCCTTCTTTTATATTATATAAGCCCCATAATTTTCCTTGTCTTACAGGAATTATTTCATCAAATATAATATATCCATTTTTTACACCATTATATGCGTAATTAGCAACATCTATTCCTATTTCATCATATTGAGGATATATGATTATATTATTATCATTTTTATTTGCATCTACTACTCCAAATAATTTATTGCTTTTTACAACATATAAATTTGAATTTTTTCCCATTGAAATTATGTCTTCATATATTAAGTTAATTTTTCTTGTTCCATCTTTTGCAAATAAGCCCACTTTTCCTTCACTTTCAACTAAAAAGCTTTTAGAATCTGGTACATATGAGATTTTGTCATATTTGGGTTCTAGAATAAAGTTTTTATGATCCCCAGTTATCATACCATATTTTTTATTAGAAGCTTTAACTATAAGAACATCTTCAAATATAGATTTATTGTTATTTAAGTCTTTTGATTCATATTCTAACACTCCATAGTTTCCATGGTTTTCTTTTGCAAAAATTTTTACCTGATTATCAATTAATTTATCTAGTGTAAATATTCTTATGATTTTCTTTTTTTCATCATATGTAATAACAACATTGTATCCTTTTTCAATTGCATCTTTAGAAGCATATAATACTCCATTATTTTTAAATATGTCTCTATCAGCAATACATTCTTCATACTCATTATTATTTTTTTGAAGATTTTTTTTGTAAATTATCTTAGAACCTTTGGTATAAACAGCTACTTCTTGATCTTTTCTAATTATATTACACATATCAGAGTTTTCTGTTTTTGGATCATATTCTCCATCATAGTCTTGATATCCAAATTCAGAATTAACCTTGTTTAAATATGTTGCAAATGCTCTTATTGGTATGTAAAACTGTGTTTGTCCATTTTCATCTTTTTGTATATCTATTATTTTATCAAAATTTTGAACTAAACTTCCATCAATATATGTTGTTATATATGAAGGATGTTGCATTTTATAATAAATTAATCCTACTAATACTACAATTAAAACCGAAAGTATAATTATAGATAAAATAATTATACTTCTAATTTTTTTATTCTTTAATTTTTCTTTCTCTAGTTCATCATCATCTAAAATCATCCTAAACTTCCCCCAAAACCTTATTTATTGTATCCAAACTTTTTATAAAATTCTTCTTTAAATTGTAATAAATTATCATTTTCAATTTCTGTTCTAACTTGTTCCATTAATCTAGTTAAGAATCTTAGATTGTGAAGTGAAATTAGCCTCATTCCTAATATTTCATTTGTTTTAATTAAATGTCTTAAATATGCTCTTGTATAATTTTTGCATGTATAACAATCACATTCGTCATCTAAATGATTCCAATCTCTTGCATACTCATTGTTTCTAATAACTAGTTTTCCTTTTGAAGTTAATGCTGTTCCATGTCTTGCAAGTCTTGTAGGTAATACGCAATCACACATATCTATTCCTGCAAGTGCTGATTCTATTAAGTAATCTGGGCTTCCAACTCCCATTAAATATCTTGGTTTATTTTCTGGCATAAGAGGTGCTGTGTATTTTAAAATTTCAAGAAACTTTTCTTTAGGTTCTCCAACACTTATTCCTCCAATTGCATATCCTGGAAAATCTAATTCTATTAAATCTTTTGCTGATTTTTCTCTTAAATCTTTATAAAAGCCACCTTGTATAATTCCAAATAATCCTTGATCATCTCTTGTTTGAGCTTTTTTGCACCTTTTTGCCCATCTAGTTGTTCTTTCCATAGATTGTTTTGTATATTCATATGTTGATGGATATTCACAACATTCATCAAAACTCATTATTATATCTGCACCAAGTGCTTCTTCTATTTCTATTACTTTTTCTGGTGTAAACATATGCTTACTACCATCTAAATGAGAATTAAACATTACACCATCTTCAGTTATTTTTCTAAGTTTACTTAAAGAAAAAACTTGAAAACCTCCACAATCTGTAAGAATTGGTCTATCCCAATTCATAAATTTGTGAAGTCCACCTGCTTCTTTTACTATATCATGTCCTGGTCTTAAATATAAATGATATGTATTAGAAAGTATTATTTGTGCTTTTACATCATTTTTTAATTCTTCTGGTGACATTGACTTAACAGTTGCTAATGTTCCAACTGGCATAAATATTGGTGTTTGTATATCTCCATGTGGAGTATGAACAACTCCTCTTCTTGCTCCTGAATTTTTATCTATATGTAATAATTCGTATGTTATAGCTGGCATAATGTTCCTTCCTACTTTCTACCTCTTACTTTAGTTTTTTATTTATTTGCTAATTGCTTTATTCCTAATCTTATTATCTCCTCTAAACTTAATTTTTTATCTATCTTTTCCATAACTTTTTCTATTTCTTTTGTGCTATATCCAAGAACTTGAAGTGCTGTAAATGCTTCTTCTAGTTTTTGATCTTTTTCTATTTCAGTTTTAATTATATTTGAATTATTAGTTGCAATTGAAAGTTCTTCTATTTGTTTTTCTTTTTTCAACTTATCTTTTAATTCAAGTACAATTCTTTGAGCAGTTTTTGCACCAATTCCTGGTAGTTTTTTTAAAGTATTTATATCATTTGAAATAATTGCAATTGCAAAATCTTCTGGTTTTATTGTTCCAAGCATTGTTATAGCTGTTTTTGCACCTACTCCACTTACTGAAATAAGTAGTTCAAAAAGTCTTAATTCCTCACTTGTATTAAAACCAAATATACTTATATCATCTTCCATAACCCTGTAATATGTGTGAACTTTAACAATTTCTCCAATATTACCTACATTTTCCATAGCTAACTCTGACATAAAAACTTTGTATCCAAGTCCACCAACATCTATAACAACATATCCTCTTGCTTTAACCGCAAGTTCTCCTTTTATGTATGCAAGCATTTTTATTTCCTCTCTTTTTATAAAATAACTGCTTTTGTTTTTAAAGCTTCATTTCAATTTTTGTTCTGCATTCTAGATAATTCAAACTCTCTTGAATGTTTCATTATCTTTATTTTTTCAAGAGCAAATCTTATTGAATTGAAAAACTTTGTAAATGGGTTTTGTTTTTTGTATACAATAATTCTAAATTCCTGTTTTTTCTCTGCTTCAATTTCTAAATTTGTAAATCTTTGCTCTCTTTTAGGTATTATATCTTGTATTGTTTTGCTTAAATCTTTGTTTTCACTTATTACACTTATTTGCATTAGTTCTTTTATATTTTTATCCATCATATATTCCTTTCTCCAATTCAAGAATATTTTTGTACGAAAATATTATATTCTAAAAGCTAAAAAAAATCAAGATTACTCTTGACTTTTTCTTGATTTTTAACAAATATTTGATATAATGTTTATAAATTATAGATTTATGAAAGGAATATTGCTTATGGTATTAGGAATTATTGCTGAATATAACCCATTTCATAATGGGCATTTATATCATCTTTTAAAATCAAAAGAACTTACAAAAGATAATTATGTTATAGCAATAATTGGCGGGAATTTTACTCAACGAGGAGAAGCCTCTTTAGTTGACAAATGGACTAAGTGTGAAATGGCAATTGATAATGGTGCAGATTTAGTTATAGAACTGCCAACTCTATACTCTATTTCAAGTGCAGAAAATTTTGCAGATGGGGCAATTAAAATTTTAAATTCTTTAAAAATAGTTGACCATATTTCATTTGGAACAGAATGTGAAGAATTAAACAAATTAAATATTCTTGCTAATACCTTATTTGAGGAACCTAAGGAATACAAATTGTTTTTACAATCTGAATTAGATAAAGGTTTATCTTTCCCTAAGGCTAGAGAAAATGCTTTAATAGACTATTTAAATGATTTTTCGTTTAGAACTATTTTATCTGGTTCTAATAATATATTAGCAATTGAATATTTAAAAGCCTTAAAGAAGCATCGTTCTAAAATCGAGCCAATTATAGTTCCAAGAGGAAATACAAATCATTTAAATAAAGATTATACTGGAAAAATAACCTCTTCAACCTCAATTAGAGAAATGATAAAAACAGGAAATACTCGAAATTTAAAAAACTCTATGACACCTAGCTCATATACTATTTTAAAAGAAGAAATTAATAAAGGTCATTTTGTTAGAGATATTTCTGATTTTGAAAAAATAATGTTTTATAATTTAAGAAACTCCAATTTAGATTCCTTAAGAAAATTACCTGATGTTTCTGAAGGCTTGGAGCATCTAATAAAAAAAGCTGCTAATTCTACAAATAGCTTATATGATCTTGTAAACCAAGTTTTATCTAAAAGATACACAGAAACTAGAATAAAAAGAATTTTATTATATTCTTTGCTTGGTATAACTCGGAAGAGAAATGGATATTTCCAAAAGAATAAATCCATATATAAGAGTACTTGGATTTAATAAAAATGGAAAGGAACTTTTAAGCAGAATTTCTAAAAAAAATCCAAATTTAAAAATTATTACTTCTGTAAAAAAATTTATGGACGAAAATATTAATAGAAATCTAAACATGATGATAGAAAAAGATATTTTAGCTACAAATATTTATACTTTAGGCTATCAAGCAGATAGCCTAGCTAATTTAGATTTTACAAAAAAAATAATAGATAAATAAGAAAAACGGGGACGGGAAAATTGTCAATGGGGACGGACCTTTTTGACAACTTCATGTAAATTGAATTCTATTGTCTTAAAAAGGTAGTTTTCAAAAAAAAGTTGTCAAAAAGGTCCGTCCGAGACCACTGAAAAAGTCTTAAATAATTT
>CAMIVO010000017.1 GCA_946401865.1 uncultured Clostridia bacterium | reverse complement strand
CTATATTCTATTCCTCCCGATATTGGACTATCTAATTCTATTTTTATTCCTTCTAATCTTAAGCTTTTTCCTGTTGTTCCAGATATTGCTCCATCTTCTACAAAATTTTGCCATCCTTCTTTTTGTACATGTGTTCTATATTTTACACTTGGCACTTCTGGAGTTTCGGGTACATCTTCTCCTGTAACAGATATTGAAATTGATTTTTTTGTTCCATCTGAAGCTGTTGCAATAACATTTGCTGTTCCTTTTGATTTTCCTGTAATATTTCCTTGTTGATCAACAGTTAGTACTTTATTATTACTACTTGTCCAATTGAAACTACTAGCATCCGGAAATCCATTAGCATATGCTCCATCTATTCTTATTTTTGCATAAACTACTCCTGTTTTACCAACTTCTATTGTGTTATTACTTGGTCCAACTAATGATAAATAGTTTTTTACATAATATGATAATGTTGGAACGTCTCTTGTCTCTTTAATATCATTTCTTTTAGTTTCAGCAGTCAATTTGTCTCCTGAAAAGACTTGTACCCAATAATATCCTCTATTTGTTTTTACACAACCTATTCCAATATTTTGGAAATTACCTAGAATGTTTGCTTTGTGTCCTTCAGAATTCATCCAAGCTTTCATAACATTCTCACTTGTAGAATGCCCATTAGCAATATTTTCTGCAAACCCCTTATTAATATTGATTGTATCTTTTAAGCTCATTTTATATATTATAGTATCAAACAAACTACCTGCGTCCCAATCTGTAGTATCCGGTCTTTTGTGTTCATAATAAATTGCTATTTCATAGGCTCTTTGAGTAGCTATATCAGTCAAATTCTTGTCTAATTTTAGTTCTGAAAGATTTGCATTTTTTCTTTCAGTATTAACTATGTCAAATACCTTATATGCTTCCGTATATAAGATATTTCCATCTATTTTTAAATTTGCACATCTATACCATTCATATTCAGTATCTGAATATGAACCATTAAGAACAATTTTAACATCATCATCAAATGCCCATTTATGTAGTACTTCAAGTTTACTAGACATATTTATTGTTTTTGGCAAAGATGAACAATAAATAAAAGCGTACCTTTCAATTGTATTAACATTTTCAAGATTTATATTCTTCAAACTTGTACATCCCCAAAATGCATCACTTCTAATTAATCTTGTATTCTCTCCTAACGTAACTGTGGTTAGATTTTTGCACTCAAAGTAATTATCGAATCCTATTTGTGAAGAGTTTATTTCTGCTGTCACTAAATTGTTACACTTATAACATAAATATGAAGTATCAGAAGTTACTGAGCTTGGTATCTTTATACTTTTTATGCTTGATTGAGCAAATGCCGAGCTTCCGATTTTTGTAACACTATCTGGTATATTTACATTATCCAAATTTTTAGCAAATGCAAAAGCTTCTGGTTCTATTGAAGTAACTGTGTCTAAAATATTATATGTATTTCCAGGTCTATTAGCGGGATAGCAACATATTTTAGTTTTATCTTTACTATAAACAACACCATCTATAGAAACAAAATTTTCATTTTTAGAATCAACAATTATCTCTTCTAGATTGGGCGTGTTCTCAAAAGCGGAAGTTGCTATATTTCCCATATACTCAATTGTAGATGGTAATGTAATTTTCTTTAACGCTGTTTCTTCTCCTTGATCTGGTGTTGCAAAATTTGCAGCTAACGATTTAACTTTTTTTCCATCTATTTGTTCTGGTATTTCAATTTCTGTTATTGTTGTTCTATTTAATAACCTATGCAAAAAAACTGTTCCATCATCGTTTTCACTATATTCAAAGTTTTCATAAGTTATATAGTCTCTAGCTTGACTTTTATTACTTCCTAAAGTTAAAGTAATTATTCCTATTAAGAATACTGCACTTATAACTTTATATAATTTTTTCATATTATCACTACATCCTTATTTTTAATTTTTCTTAGCAAACGCATTCTCTGTGCTTCCTGATGGTTTTGAGCCTTTTGGTAATATTTGTATTTGTATTGCTTCTAATCTGTAGTTATATCCTTCTGTTCCTGCTGCTTCTCCGTTTTTTGCCCAGCCCATCCAGCCAAATTTTTGGGCATGTACTCTATAGTATATATCATATTGTTTTGCCACTTCCCCTGTTAGTTCTATTTTTATTGCTTCTAATCTTAAGTTTTTCCCTGTTGTTCCTGATACTTGCCCATTTGTTTTCCATCCTTGCCATCCTTCATTTTGTATATTTGTTGAATATCTTATTCCTCCATTTATTCCATTCGTATCTATGTTTATTTTTATTCCTTCTAATCTTAAACTCTTTCCTGTTGTTCCTGATATTTCCCCATTTTCTACAAAATCTTTCCAGCCTTCTTTTTGTACATGTGTTGAATATGATACTGTTGGTCTTTGACTAAATGCTTCTACAGTACTTGTTGGTCCATTTTCTCCTTTTTTTATTAGTTTTATTTGTATTCCTTCTAGTCTATATCCATATCCCTGTGTTCCTGCTAACTCTCCATTTTTTGCCCAGCCCATCCAGCCAAATTTTTGTGCATGCACTCTATAATATACATCATATTGTTTTTCTATTTCTCCTGTTAATTTAATCTGTATTACTTCTAATCTTAAATTTTTTCCGGTTGTTCCTGATAGTGCTCCATTTTTCTTCCAGTCTTGCCATCCTATATTTTGCACTTTTGTTCTATATTCTATTTCTCCTGATATTGGACTATCCAATTCAATTTTTATTCCTTCTATTCTTAAGCTTTTTCCGGTTGTTCCAGATAATACTCCATCTGTTACAAAATCTTGCCAGCCTTCTTTTTGTACATGTGTTCTATATTTTACACTTGGTATATATTGTTCTTTACCAACTTGAACATCACATTTTACAATTTTGCTTCCAGCCTCTGCTGTTATTTGCACTTTACCATTTTTTAAAGCTGTTATAGTTCCATCATTTCCAACTTTTGCAATTGATTCATTACTAGATTTCCACTTTACAGTTGTACTGTCTGTTGTATTTTTTGGTGCTTCTACTGTTGCAACTAACTTTTCAGTATTTCCTACTTCCATTTTTAAGTTTGTTTTATTTAATTCAAATTTTGTTATAGGATAATATGTACCAGGCTTAAATCTTTCACTTTTAAATAATTCTAAAACAAGTGATGCATCTGATGCATCTAATACACCATTTCCATCAATATCTCCAACCAATATTTCATCTGCATTTGCATTTCTTTTATAAGCTTCTAGAATTAAAGTCGAATCACTTGCATCAAATATCCCATCTCTATTCATATCTCCAACATAAGCTTTGTTTCCATCAGATAAGCTAACTAAAACTTGTACATAACAATATACTGTTGCTGTACTTCCACTTTTTGTATCTTTAATTGTAATATCAGCAAATCCTGCTTTTATTGGAGTTAATTTTCCATTTTGATCTACTTTTAAAATATTTGCATTTGAAGATGTATATGTATAATTTCCGTTATTTGCAAAACTAGGTACTATTTTTTTCTCATCTGTTAAATTCTTAAATGTATAAGTATTATACTCTGTAGTAATATTAATATTTTCTAATTTTTCTGTTTCATACATTTTTATTTTGTATGTTTTTAAGTTTTTACTTCCATCAGAATTTGAAAAATATACATATCCATTTTTATACACTATTTTTCCATATTTAGGTAAATATGTATTTGGAACATAAGTAGGATTAAAAACTATATTTCCTTTGTTATCAACTACCATATAATATAGTTTTCTTTCATCTAAAGACACAGAAGCTTTACTTTTTCTAGGAGTTGCTTCATAAAATATAGCTATTCTGTCATTATCAATTTTTACAGGTTTGACATTTAAAACAGTAGTATCATCTTCATAATTAGTTAACCATTTTACACCATAATCTAATGTTCCATCACTATATTCTCTTGTTCCTGAAGTTATATAATCACTTTCAGATAAAGTTTGATTTTCTTTATCTAATGATGTTATATAGTCATTTTTAATTATTTGAATAAATACATTCCTAGATTCGTTATATTCGCTATTAGCTTTAGTATTTAAATTTTTTTCTGATGAAGCTATTAATGCTAAGCCACCATTTAATTCAGCTATTCCTCCATAATTTGCAAATGTATAGTTAATATTCATACTTCCAGAATCTCTAAACCTAAATGGTAGCATTGTCTCTGAACGCCATTTATCAAACCAAATTCCGGTTGTGTGCTTATATGATACTCCAATGTTAAATCCTCTTTTGGTTGCATCTCGTTGACCTGCAAATGCAAATCCATCTGTTTTATCATATGCAATTACATCACTATAAAAGCAATGTGAAACACTCATTACTTCTTTATGTAGCTCTGACCTTTCCATTGTATCAGTTTCTAAAACTCCAGTTGCATTTCCTTGATGATCACTTTTTATTAAATGTGTATAGTTAAATGCAAGTTGACCTTTGTTATTTACAGCTAACTGACAAGAACCTGCATCAAATGGCTTCTTTGTTGCCATAATTTGTCTTAATGGCTCTGTTTCACTAAATTCATAAGCCTTTATAAAATTTCCATTATTATCATATTTGCATATAGCAAATGTAACAATTCCTGAAACCTCATCTGTACTTGTATTATCTTCTTGCCCCCATGCAATGTAATAATATCCTGATGAATCTATTGTAATACTACCATAATAAGGAAGATATTTTTTTATTTTTAATACTTTTTTTGTAGCATTATTATTATCTAATTTTTGTATATAAACATAATTGTCATCTCTATATACAAAATTCAAATTATTATTATTATCAAAAAATGTAGTCTCTTCATCTATATCTTCATGGTCAAATTTATACAAACTATATCTTCCTTTTGTATTGTCATAAACTTCTGTTTCTAATGTTGTATTAAAACTCTCTACTGCAGCCGTTTCTTCGTTTGCGCCAAATACATTACAATTAAATATTCCTATAAATAATAAACTTATAAATATAACACAAAATATTTTTGATTTCATTTATTATTACTCCTAATTTTTTCATAACTATTTATTCTTTATCTTCTGTTTTATTTTTTTCTAAATGCATTTGTTGTACTTCCTGATGGTGTTGATCCTTTTGGTAATAATTGTATTTGTATCGCTTCTACTCTGTATCCATATCCTTGTGTTCCCGCTGCTTCTCCATTTTTTGCCCAGCCCATCCAGCCAAATTTTTGGGCATGTACTCTATAGTATATATCATATTGTTTTGCCACTTCCCCTGTTAGTTCTATTTTTATTGCTTCTAATCTTAAGTTTTTCCCTGTTGTTCCTGATACTTGCCCATTTGTTTTCCATCCTTGCCATCCTTCATTTTGGATATTGGTTGCATATCTTATTCCTCCACTCATTCCATTTGTATCCAATTTTATTTTTATTCCCTCTAATCTCAAACTTTTTCCTGTTGTTCCTGATATCTCTCCATTTTCTACAAAATCTTTCCATCCTTCTTTTTGTACATGGGTTGAATATGATACTGTTGGTCTTTGACTAAATGCTGGTATACTACTTGTTGGTCCATTTTCTCCTTTTTTTATTAATTTTATTTGTATTCCTTCTAGTCTATATCCATATCCTAGTGTTCCTGCTTCTTCTCCATTTTTTGCCCAACCCATCCATCCAAATTTTTGTGCATGTACTCTATAATATATATCATATTTTTTTTCTATTTCTCCTGTTAGTTTAATTTGTATTACTTCTAATCTTAAGTTTTTTCCTGTTGTTCCTGACATCTCTCCATTCTTCTTCCAGTCTTGCCATCCTATATTTTGTACTTTTGTCCTATATTCTATTCCTCCCGATATTGGACTATCTAATTCTATTTTTATTCCTTCTATTCTTAGACTTTTTCCTGTTGTTCCAGATGTTGCTCCATCTGTTACAAAATCTTGCCAGCCTTCTTTTTGTACATGGGTTCTATATTTTACACTTGGTGTATCACTATTTACTGTTACTTTACATGTTGCTACTTTTCCATTAGTTGTTGTGGCTGTTATTGTAGTTGTTCCTTTTGATTTTGCTGTTACTTTTCCATTACTATCTACAGTTGCTATATTGTTATTCGATGAACTCCATGTAGGTTTTAAACTATCAGTTGTGTTTTGTGGAGCTTCGACTGTAGCCTTTAAAGTTTCACTATTTTTAACATTTAATCTTATTTCATTCTTATTTAATGAAATTTTTGTTGCAGGATAATATGTACCTGGCTTAAATCTTTCACTATTAAATAATTCTAATACAAGTGATGCATCTGATGCATCTAATACTCCATTTCCGTCAATATCTCCAACCAATTTTTCATCCGCAGTTGCATTTCTTTTATAAGCCTCCAAAATTAAAGATGAATCGCTTGCATCAAATACTCCATCTCTGTTCATATCTCCAACATATGCTTTACTTCCATTGTTTAAAGTTACTAATGTTTGTACATAACAATTACATGTTGCTTCTTTCCCATATTTATTATCCTTAACTGTTATATCAGCAAATCCGGCAGATACTGGTGTTACTTTTCCATTCTGGTCAACTTTTAATACTTTTTCATTTGATGATTTCCAAGTATATCCTGTAGTTACATCAACATTTAAACTTGCAGTCAATTGTAAACTTTCAGATAAATTTTTAAAAGTATATAAACTCTTTGAAAGATTTATTTCAACATCTTCAGGATTTACCTCAGGTTCTGGTTCTCTAACTGTTACCTCGCAAACATCACTTACATATGTATACGCTTTTTTTTCATCACTATCATATACAAGTGCATTTAATCGTATAGATGCTGTTCCAGGACTTACTGCTGTAACATTTCCATCCTGATCTACTGTTGCTATATTTTTTGAAGATGATGACCAACTTAATGATGAATAACTTGTTGGCATAGATGTTACTTGTACCTTATATGTATCCCCAGGTTTAAGTGTTTTTGTGTTTTCTTTAAAACTTATACCTTTTACAACAGTTACTTTGTATGTTCCTCTTTCTACAGTAGTTTGTGATGTTTTAAAATGAAAATGAACATATGTTGTTCCTTCTGATATTCCCGTTACATTTCCTTCACTATCAATGGTAGCTATCTTAGTATCTGTTCTAGATCCATTATAAAAATAACACTCTGCATTTCCGCCTGTTGGATATAGGTTCCACTTCATTTTTCCAGTTTCACCAACTTCAACCATTAAATGTTCAGGTGAAACACTGTATGTAGATGCCTCTTGTTCACAAGAAAAAGATGCAGAAGCATAATTTTGAGATAATTCATCATATCTTTTTGCATAAACTCTAACAGTATATGAGTCTGTTGCTAAACCAAATACTTTTCTACTTTTTGCTCCAAAATTTGCAGCTTCAAAGTCTTTTACAAGTTCATTTTTTGAATTATATATTTTTATTTGATAACCAGTACAGTATTCAACTTGACTCCAACTTATTTCAACTCCATCTGAAGTATCTACACTTGCACTTGCAGGTGAACCTAAAGCAGGTGGTGTTGTTCCAATAGCCCATGGAGCTTGCATAATGTATTCCAAAGAACCACTAATATTACTTATATATCTAGTTTGGTCCCATCTTACATGATTATTCCAATCATAATTACATTCTGCAATAGTTAATGCATCTCCGTTTCTTGCAGTAACCCAAACACTATGCCCATTGTATCTGACAATATCTCCTGCTTTTATTTGAGATGCATCTTTTATTCGTGGCGCATATGTAATTGGATTTAATCCATAATATTCATCATACATTAATGCTGCAAATCCTGCACATTCAATCCATCCATGATAACTGTCATTCCATTGCATTCCTGTTGGGTATTTATTTTTTAGTTCTGGAACTGATGTTGCATAAGCTTTTGTATTTATCCAAATAGCTAAAAACATAATTATAATTAAACTAAAATAAATCTTCTTTATAGTTTTCATAAAAACCTCCATTTTTATTTGCTATAATTTTTTTTATAATTATTAATTTATTTTCTTTTTAAATCGTCACTACCTGTTTCTTTCATAATTAATGATCTAATTTGAGTACTACTTGTAGATTTTGTATATGGAAAATACACAATATTAACACCTTTATCTTTAAAATACTCTTCATATCTTTTAAATCTTTCAGTTCCCTTATAATCGCTACCTACAAATAATTTATCGTAATGATATAATGCCCAAGAATCACTATCTTCAGGTGTAGAATCCACAACTTTGTCTACATATTTGCAACTAGCAACAATAGCTTTTCTTTCTTCCAATGGTATAAATGTTTCTTTTCCTTTATGCGCTGCACTTGGATGTACACCAACTATTAAATAATCACACTCTTGCTTAGCTCTTTTAATTAAATTTAAATGACCTACGTGGAATAAATCAAAAGTTCCAGACATATACCCAACTACAGTATGCTTTTTATTATCTTCTCTGTTTTTAGAAACCTTATAATCATAGCTTTCTAATCCAAATTTTCTACTATCATTTTGATATCTATTAATTACATTTTTATAAATTTCTTCATATTCTGGAATAAATAAGGTTTCTCGATTTAGCATTTTTTCAACTATAGAATTAGCAATTTCTGAAGTTTGAGAAATATCATTTTTTCCACCATTAAATCTTGTACCTTTTAATGAACCAGGTGATACTTCTAAAATTCTATTATCTGTATCTCCTTTTTCAAGTTCTATATTTAATGCCTCAATAAATTTTGTAAGTGCTGCCTTTGATGCAGAGTATGTTGAAAATAAAGGTGATGAAATTCTTCCTGCGATAGACACCATCACACCTGTATAAAATTTGTTATCACTTAAAATTCTCTCATAAAAACTTCTAATTATTTCCATTATAGATGTTGCGTTTACTTGCATTTGATTTTTTATTTCTGTTACATCTATATTTTCAAATCTTGAAACTCTTCCATAACCTGCTGTTATCATAAGTAGCTCTATTTCTTGATCTTGAGCTATTTTTTCAAAAATTTCTATATTAAAATCTTTTAAATCACATTTTATGTATTCTATATTTTTTTCTGTAAAATATTTTGAATCTGGTTCACTCCTATCTACTATATAGATACTATATCCTCTTTCAATTAAGTTTAGAGCTATTGCTAAACCTATACCATTACTTCCTCCTAAAACTACTGCTTTTTTCATAATCATTATCCTTTCAAAATTATTTTATTATTCTATTTTCCATAAGAGTAATATAAATTTTATTACAATAAATATGTATTAGACTACGTATTATTAAATTAATAAATATCTTATTAATTTACTTATAAATAAAACAATTCATATTATAATAAATATCTTATAATTAAAACATGAATACATATTTTTTATATATTTATAGCTATTATCTTAAATTTAATAAAATGAAATTATTATTTTTTAATTTACCTATGTTCAAATACATTTATAATTTTATTTTTTAAAAATTTGAATTTATTTAATATATAGCTATCTCTTAATAAAAAAATCATAAAGATATAAACTATCAATCCCACTACAATTTCTATACATATATTGCCCCAAGAGCGTAAATTGCATAGTTTATTTGATAGCAAAATTAATACTATTAGCATTACTGCACTAGACATTATATACTTAAAAGATTTAATAAAAATCTTTTTTATAGATATAATATCTTTTGCATAATACATAAATAATATCAATATAACAGTTTCAGCAATAACAGAAGCAATAGCTGCACCAATAGCTGCAAATTTAAATATTAATATACTATTTAAAACTGCATTAGTTACTGCTCCTATAATTACTGATAAATTGTATTCTTTTTGTCGTTTCATTGGAATTAAAACTTGTTTTCCTACAGCGTTGTTTAATCCAACAACTATAATTAAAGCACTAAATATCCTTAATAAATTTATGCAGCTTTCGTATCCATCGCCTAAAAACCAAGGAATTAAATCTTTTGAAATTCCTATTAATCCAAAAGTCATAGGAATTGAAATCAATAAAGAAAATTGTATTGTTTCTTCTATAACCGTTTTAGCCTTTTCTAATTCCTTATTATTAAAGAAATATGCTATTCTTGGCATTGTTACTACACTAAGAGATGTAACAATGGTTACCGCCACTTGTTCTATCTTATGTGCTTGTTCATAAAAACCATTTTCAAAATTTGAATTGGTAATCCATCCAATCATACTTTTATCCAATGATAAATAAATTGTTGTTGCAATAGTAGGTATAAAATATGGTAAACTACCTTTCAAATGTTTTATAAAATGTAGTTCATTAAATTTTACCCTATTAACATTTTTTTTAATAAAAGTAAGTAATGAAATATTTCCCAATAAAGTAGAGCCTTGTATTATAATAAAATAAATTGGTAAATCATTTCTATCTTTTACAAATAAAAAAACTAATATTAAAGATAAAATCTTTATAATACTATTTCGAATAGTAATTATTTTAAATTCTTCCATTCCTTGTAAAAACCAAGTAAAGTCTAATATGCTAGAAGCAAAAAAAATTAAAAGTAGAAAATAATATAATGAAAATTCTTTATCTATAAAAAATACTATAATATATAATAAAATTGCAAACATCATTGATAAAAATCGTGTTATTGTTATTTCCCAAAAATAAATACTTAGTTTTGCTTTATTATCTCTGCTTTCAGCTATTTTCAATTGACCATATGTTTGAAATCCTAATTTTCCAAAATTAATAAAATATGTTGCAATAGATAAGGTATAACTATATATACCTATACCATCAGCTCCCAGCGTTCGCGATATATATGGCGTTGTAAGTAATGGAACAATAAAAACAAGTATTTCGTAAAATAAACTATAAATATAATTTTTAGCTATGCTTTTATTTTTTTTCATAATTATCACCATATTCTTCCATTAATTTTATAAATGCTTTTGTAGAAGATAGTAAACATTTTATTGAAAAAATAGATTTTTTATATTGTTTTTTAAATGTATAATCAGTTGATACATCTTCATGATGAAATACTTTTAAATTAGGGCAATAAATCATTTTTTCTTTATTTTTTAAAGCTAAATAATATAAAATTTCAGCTTCTAAGTACATAAAAGTTTTTTGATAAAAGCAAGAATTTGGGTGTTTATTAATAAATGATTTAGAAAAAATATAACAAGATCCATGTAGCATGGGGTTAATAACTACATCATTGATAAACTTTCTATTTTTATAATTATCATAATTATCATAATTCTTATGCATTATCTCCTTTATTTTCCACTTAATTGGTATTATAAAGTTAAAAATATTTTTTATTTTTAGTTTTATATATGAATTTTTAAGTTGCTTATAGTTCATTAATTTTCGAACCTGAGGATTTTGGTGATATTCTTTTTTAGTTGAATATATATCAGGTCCCATAATACAGAAATTATAATTTTTATAATTTTCATAAATTAAATCGATAAAATTATTTTGTAAGATTTCCATATCATTATTCATAACCACTATAAATTCTGGATTATACTTTGAAATAGCATATTGGTATCCAAAATTATTACCATTAGCAAATCCTAAATTGCTATTTGTTTTAATTACCTCAATACTTTTTATATTTTGATAGTTCTTCTTTAAATCAGTATATGAATTATTTGGTGAAAAATTATCTACAATAATTATTTTTTTATCTCCTATAACATTATTTATAATTGAATCTACACATTTTATAGTTTCATCTGTAGCAATATAATGTAAAATAACAAAACAAATCATCTTATGCAAACTCCTTTACTTTTTTCATTACTCTATTAATTTTTTCCTCATCGCATTCATATCTATCTACTTTTACTGTACTAATATTATTACTAATAATATCGCATATTTCATAATATTTATTAAGTATATTATCTAAATCATCTTCTTTCAGTTCATCAAACAAACAAACATGTCTATTTCTTTTTTTTAATTCTATTTTAGAATCTAATTGACTAATATAATTATATATAACAATACCATCTTTCGTTAACAATAGTTTAATCTCATTTATAAGTTCTAAAACCTTTTTCTCATCTATATCAAAATTTGCACTCATTTTTACAACATAATGAAATAAACCTTCATCTAATATATAAACTTCTTTTTTATCAGATAACTTATTATATAAATAAATAAATACTGAAATTGTATTTAAACATTTATCTATTGAGGGATAAATGTTATATAAATTATTATAAACATTATCTTTAAATAAGCCTTTAATTTTATTTTTATAAAATCTAAGTTTCGGATGAAAATCTGCAATTTTATATAAAAAAATTCTAATTACCTTTCCATAAAATTTAGTTCTCGAAATATTATTTATATTTTTTGTTTTAATATTACTAGATTTGAAATAATCTTTTAATATATCTGCATAATATGATTTACCACTTCCGGGTAATCCTATAAATTCTATGATCATTAATTTTCCTCCATTATTTTATTTTTGTAAAAAAATAAAGTAAAAAATGAAAGTATTGTTACTACAGAATAATGAGCTAAATATGATGATTGTACACTACTGAAAATAATGTCAGCAATTAAAAAATATGTTATTACCTTTATATTTTTAGAATTACTCACCTTTTCATCTGTAATAATTTTTTTTATAACCATATACAATAGTATAAAAAAAACTATTGATAATAATATTCCAAATTGGCCAAGAATCATTGGCAAGTAATTATCATTTAAGTAATAACTGGCTGTAGGAGACATCCCCCATCTGTCAGAAAAGCCTAGTTTATAATACAATTTGGAATAATATTCTGCTGCTGCAGATGAACCATATGTTGCAAAACCAGTACCAAAAGGAAAATACTCTTTTGTTATTGAAATAGCTCCAGATACAAACATTTGTCTTGGTGTTCCTTCATTTAGAAAATAGTGTTCAAATTGTGAATACCCTGTTAATGCAACTAATACTATTATCATTCCAATTTCTAATCCTATTTTTTTTCTTTTTCTAAGAATAAAAAAATAACTTAGCATTATGTATACAAGGCACAATATAAATGCACGTGTTTTAAGTGTGCTAATCATAACAATTAATGATAATATGGTCCAAAATTTATTATTTGATTTATTTAATTCTTTATCTGCTGACAATAATACTAAATTATAAGTCATTTGATTTATTAAATGACCAGCTGTTCCGTATATAAATGAAAAGCTTCTTAGCCCATATCTATATTCATTTGACATATTAATATTAATAAAAATATTAGCTATACATAACATAAACAAAAGAAATGTATATATTTTTATAAAAAACAATATTTTTTTTAGAATAAAGTTTGTTTTAATTGAATTGTTTTTCATAAATTCCTGTAGTCCTATAAATATAAATATAAACTTAAAATTACCTATTATATCTTCTATTATAGCTATACTATGATTTTGTATTTTATACTTATAGTTAAAAGACAAAGCTCCAATTATTATAAATATCATTAATGATATAATATAGAAAGTATTCTTTTTTATTTTTTTTAAACTTAAAATAAAATATAAAAATAAAATAATAGCAATAAATTCATCTGCGTAACCAAATGGTTTGCTGACATTTATTAACCAGTTCTGAAAATATAAAATTAATGAAAACAAAATAACCAATATACTAAACAAACCAAGTTTATTTTTAGACATATTACAACTCCTTTTAATTTTGATTAAATTCTTTTCTTTTATTTAGATATTCGTCAATTGAACATATTTTTTTAGCTGGATTTCCACCATACACGGAATTTGACTCGACATCTTTAGTCACAACACTTCCGGCAGCAATAATAACATTTTCACCTATTCTTATATTTCCCATAATAATAGCTCTTGCACCTATAAATACATTATCGCATATTTCTATCTTTGAACTTGTATATGTGTATTTCTTATTATTAACTAATCTTTCAGTATATTCTTTAACATTATTTAACATATGATGTATAACATCATGGTCACAAAAATATACTTCTGTTGCAATATTTACATTGTTATGAATAAAAATATTTTGTGGCTCAGCTGGTAACTTTCTTGGAAACCAATAACAATTTTCACCGAATGATCCAAAAATTTTTTTTCTTTTTAAATATCTAGCTCTTTTTTTTCCACCTCTAACAGAATTCATAAAGAGCATTGTTTCTATTCTTTTAAATCTATTTATAAATCTTGAATTCATGGTTAGTCTCCCTTTTATAGTCTAAATTCTTCAACTATTTTCTTATAATATGTATCATTTAAAGTTTCTTTTTCCTTCTCAAATTTATACGTTAATTTATGAAAAGGAGTTTGCTCTTTTGCAGCATTCCAGATATTTTCATCAAATTTATCAAAAAGTCGTAATAATAAAATATGTGGTGTTGAGTTAGAAAATGGAATAACTTTTTTCCATTCTTCTTTGTATTTTTCTAATACCATAGTCATGAAATAATGCAATAGAAAATAATCTATTAAATAATTGTTTTTTTTCCAATATTCATAACATAAATGTCTAGTAGCTAATAAAACCTTATTATTCGTTTTCGCTGAAATAATCCAACTTGAAATGACTGTACTGTGTCCATCTAATCCCGGTTTCAAATTTTGAAAGAAAAACAAATCAGATTCAAAAAAATAATATGGAATATTATTATTTGTGCATAAAACAGTAGCATCGACCCATAATCCACCATATTTGATAAGTAATTCTAATCTTAATAAATCCGTAAAATGCGTATTAGTAATTATTCCCTTTTTCCACTTTTCTAATATATAGTCTGGAAATGATATATATTGTTCTATATTATCCTTCGTTAATACAATAATTTCTTTATCTTTTAGATTTTGTTTTAAAGAGTTATAACATATTTTTACAACATATGGTGCATTTTCCATTCCTTGAAGCCAACATATCCATATTTTGTTACTTGAGACATGACTTAATTCTTTTTCTCTTTTTAGATATTCTTCATCAAATTTTAATAAATCTTTTCTATATATTCTCTCTAACTTATTTTTTAATTTAAAGTTTGCTGATAGCCTTAAAATTTCGAGAGCTTTTTTTTTCTTTCCCAATAATAAAAATACTATGCATGCAGTAAAAAAAGCACCACTTTTTATATAGTTTTTTATTAAATGTAAACCACCCTGTTTTTTTAAAATTTTCTTTAATTCATTCATTTTATCCTCTCACTTTTGCCCATTCTATAATTCAAATGCTCTATAAGTATGATTTGTCTTTCTTCTATTTTCTGGTGGTGGTGTCATATAATCACCATACATTCTTTTTAAAAACTCTTCATATCCCTTTGGAATATTGATTTCGGATTCTTCAAATTTCCATTTTATAGTTTCGAATATGCTCTTGTCAAATACATCCCTATCAATTCCATGTCTTATTCCTGCTGGCCACATGGCACAAGCTACATATTTACTATTTTCATAATCTAGTTTTTTTGATAATTGAGATAATTTACTATAATAATGATCATTGCCTAAAAAATTTGCCCATATATATGCTGGAAATTTTATTAACATTTTCCACTTTGAAATAGTATTATCTGTTCCAAATTTTTTTCTGCTTGTTAAAAAACATAAAGAGGCCAATTTTTTAGTTCTTTTTATTAGTTTAACAGCTTTTTTGTAATCATTACCAACTCCGTCTAATGGGTAAATATCTACGAATAATCCTATTCCGTAGTCTTTTTCATTATCAAAGTCTAAATGGTAATTTTGATTACTTATTCTTATAATCATATGTGGATATTCTTTTTCTACTGACTTTTCAAATAATTTCAAAGGTTTTAATTGAATAGCATTTTGTTGAAAATATTTTAATAATTTTTCATAATCTGGTCTTGGCATCATTATATCAATATCATCATCCCATGGAATTATACCATTTTCTCTAACGGCTCCTAACAAAGATCCATAAATTAAAAAATATTTATATCCCTGTTTATCACAAATTTCAATTATTCTTTTTAATACCTCATATTCACCTAACTGAACTTCTCTAAGTGTTAATTCCTTTTTGTTCATTTTTCAAAACCTCCAAGTTTAAAAATACTTGCTCATATTCATCGACAATTTTTTCCCATATATATTTCGTTCTAACTCGATTCTTGGCATTTTCACTTAACTGCTTTATTGTTTCATCATTTAATTCTTCACATCTATTTATTAAATTTGCCAGATTCATATTTTCTAGATTCCAATAAAACGCCCCATCTTCTGCAACTTCTCTATTAAATCCAACATCATAAAGTAAATTTAAATCAGTTGTAGCTAATGCTTCTATTAATGATGGATTAGTTCCTCCTACTGAATGACCATGTATATATGCAAAAGCGTTTTCTCTTATTTTCTTTATTAATTCTTTTTCATAAACTGTTCCAACGAACTTAATTCTAGAATCTTTTTCAAATCCAGTTTCTTTTCTTAATTTTTCATAAAATTTATTTCTTTCGACATTTGTTATTATTACCAAGTCCTTTTTGGTATTGGACTTCATAAATTCAGAAATCATTGTTTTATAATTATTTTCTGGAACAAATCTGCCGACAATTAAATAATAATTACCTGGTTTTACATTCTTTTCTTTATACCAATTAATTAATTCTTCTGACTCATTACTCAATTTACTTTTTTCTAAATCTGCACCATAAGCAATAAACGTAGTTTTAGGTTTATATTTTGAGTAGCTTTCTAAAATGTATTTCTCAATATTCTTTGAATCACAAATAACTAAATCAGCTTCTTTTACCATTAATTGTTCTGATATTTTCCAATATTTTTTTACCGGTTTACTCCATTTTGCTCTTAACCATTCATGTCCATCAGGGTTAATATATAGTTTTATTTCATATTTTTTCATAATCTTTTTATAATGATGCAAAAATGGTCCAATTCTACATGCCAATATATATATAATAGCATTTTTTATATTATTTTGTTTTATATACTCAATTGATTTTTTGATTGCTTTAATATCATAAACTATAGCTTTAGCTGGCCCTATATTAGGCACTTTTACACAAAAACATCTTGCATTGTTATGTTCGTATTCACGCTCATCATTTCCAATGCAAGCAACATGATATTTTATGTTAGAATTTTCATTATAAAAAGTTAGATTTTCAACAAATGTTTCATATCCTCCGTAATTAGAAGGTATTCCTTTGCAACCTATAATAAAAATGTGTTTCATTATTTTATATTGCTCCCTCTTTTTTCAAACACTTTTCTACAGTTTTCTTTAAAATTCTCATATCTGTTTTTAAAGTATGTTTTCTATAATAATCCATATCCATATGTAATCTATCCACAAAAGTAACATTACTTCTTCCTGCAATTTGCCAATATCCAGTAAGACCTGGTCTACAAGAAACTATGTATTTATAATAGTATGCCATTTCAGCTTTTTCTCTTTCCAAGTATGGTCTTGGACCTACCAAGCTCATATCACCTTTTAACACATTAATAAATTGTGGAACTTCATCTATACTTGTTTTTCTAATGAACTCCCCAATTTTTGTAACTCTTGGATCATATTTTAATTTTTTATACTTTTTATATTCTTTTCTTGCTTCTTCATTTTTATCTAAATAATCTTTTAATTTTTCATCTGCTCCTACACACATTGAACGGAATTTATACATTTTAAATACTTTTCCGTTTTGGCCTATTCTTTTTTGTGTATAAAAAAGTGGTCCATTGTCTTTAGCAATTAAATTAGCAACAAATAGAATAGCAGTAAGTGGAATTAAAAGTAATGTACCTGCAATTCCCCCAGCTATGTCTATTCCCCTTTTTGCTATTCTTTCTACTTTTCTTTTTATTTTACTTTTATAAAGTGAAACATCTTGATATGGTACTAATGCAGTAGTTGTGTTTTCTGCTACATAACCTATATCAATAGGTTTTACCTCCATTTTATTTTTCCCCCTAAATAAATAATTTAATTAACCATCTTTTCTATTATACCATTTTTATATATATATTTCAACAAAATTCGACAAATTTTAGTCTAATCAAGTAGGCTATTTTATTTACAAGTTATATTATCATTGTTGTACACAGTTGTCAAGACACATAAGTATGTTACATAATGCTACTATTATTAGTTTCCAATATCAATCTTTTCTGTTGCATGAACCCCTGTTTTTTCCTCTATTTCATCACTTATTGTTTTAACAGTATCATTTACAACATAATTTTCCTGACCAAATACTTCTTTATGTAATTTTTCAACATTTGTCTCTAATGTTGCTGCAGGTCCATAAAATTGTCCATTTATATGAACTCCTGTTGAAGAATATGGCCATCCAAAAGAGTTTGTTATATTAAATTGTAATGCTGTTGGAATTAAACTTAATATTTCATTTGCTTTTATGTTTGTTTTTACTTTAGGTAGCATTGTATCTGCTAAACTATTTAATTCTCCTACACTCATTTTTTTAGCTTTTTCTACAACTTTTTCTAAAACTGTTCTCATTCTTTCTGTTCTTTTATAATCCCAACCCGTTGTGTATCTTATTCTACAGTATGCTACTGCCTGAACTCCATCTAAGGTTTGAGTTCCTGCTTTTGTTATGTTTTTAGATTTTGAATGTGTAACCTCTTTAACGTTTTTTATGTAGCTATTTATATATTTTAATTCTTCAGAAGTAATATTTATTTCTACTCCGCCAACTTCATCTACTAAGTCTTTTACTGCACTAAAGTCTGCTAATACATATTCTTTAATATTTAAGTCTAAATTTGTATTTATTGTTTTTATTGTATTTTGTGCTCCACCATAATATGCATGGTTTATTTTATCAAATTTTGTTTTTCCGTTTTGTTCCATTTGTACATATGTATCTCTATATATTGAGAAAAGTTGAACTTCTTTTGTTTCCTCATTTATACTTGCAACCATTATACAATCTGTTCTGTACCCTGTATCATAGTCGTCTGTTTGAGAATCTACACCAAGTAAAGCAATATTTCTGAATTTTTTCATTGGAGATTCTTTTTCTTGAGTTTGTTCTGAAATTCCAAGTTCTGTTGCATTTTGGCTTATTTCCTCGTATTGTAATTTTCCAAGTTTAATTCTTATATATGCATAGCCTGCAACTCCAGCTAAGACTATTAAAAATATCAAAATTAATATAATTATACCTATTACTTTTAGTACTTTTTTCATGTATCATTTTCCTCCGTTTTTTATTTTAAACGTATTTTATCATTAAGTAAAAATTAATGCAAGAGAAAATTTTTATAAGCATTTATTCTTCTTTAATCCACTTATAAAAAATCTTCAATACTTCTTCATCTTTTATATACTCAAACAAAATATCTAAAATCCCACCATATATTTTACATCTATATTCTTTAGGATTTCTTGCAAAAATATTGTTATCTTGAGCCAAATTTATTACTGGGCAAGTTCCACAATACGGCATATATACACAATCTTTACAATATGGCAAGCATTCTATACAAGAAGATATACACATAGCTTTACATACATCACATTGCATTAAATCTTTATATGTATTTTTATAAACATTTCCTAATTTAAAACTCTCATCTCCCATTTCAGAAAGCATTCTAGCTTCATCACAGGTGTAAATATTTCCATCATAGTAATATGCAAGTTGGCCAATTGCGCCTCCGCAAGGTGAACGTAGTTCCATATAATTTACAGGACTATTTAATAAAATTTTCTTTAAAAATATGTTACTATGTCCTTCTGTTAAAAATACTCCTTGTTTATTTTTTTCTATTATATAGTCTAAACTTTTCTTATAAAATTCCAAAAACTCTTCCACTTCATAACCTATATTTGCCCAATTGTTATCTGCTTTACCAAGTTTAGTTAAAGGTCTAATAAAAATACTTTCTAACCCTAAATTTACATATTCATCTACTATTTCTTTATATTTTTTTAAGCTATACTTAGTTGTTGTTTGTATTGCACTTACTGTTATTCCTTTTTCTTTTAATTTTTTTATTTTACTTACTGTTTCTTGGTATGAATTTTTATTTTTATATGGTCTATTTTTATTTTGTAATTCTTCATCTCCATCAATCGAAGTACAAATAGATACATTATTATCTTTAAAAAATTCTATCATTTCATCTGTTAATAATGTTAAATTTGAAACTAAATTGTACTCTATACATTTACCATTTGCTATACTTTTTGAATATTCAATTATGTATTTTATTATTTCAAAATTTGTTAAAGGCTCTCCCCCCTGAAATTCAAATGTTAAAAATTTACTTGGAGAAGAAATAGCAATATCTACTGCATTTTTTGCTGTTTCTTTTGTCATTTTGTAATCATTTTGTTCATCTAGCATTCCCGCTTGGCAGTACACACAATTAAAATTGCAGTTTTTACTTACAACAAAAATATGCAAAGTTGTAGGTTCTAATAAATATTCTTTTTGTCTTCTTAGTTTCATTGCCATATCTGTTGCAAATATTTCTTCATTTGTATCATAAATAAAACCTTTTTCTAATAATTCTTGTTTTAAATTTTCTTCTATATCTTTTTTATTTATTATTTTTTGAAAATTTTCTTTTGTAATAAATGCGTATTTGCCCATATCATTTGTAATTAAATATTCATTTTCTTTTTCTCTAAAATTGAAGTAATTTAGTTTATACATTATTTATTCCCTTCTCCAAAATACAAATTATTCTCCAGCCTTGACCTCTCTATATTATAGGTTTTACCTTTATATCTTTTACATTTATTGTTGAATTAAAAAATCCACCACATTTTTCTTTCACTTTACATTTATTACATTCTTCTTTATATTTTATTTTGTAGTCAGTTATACTTTTGTGAGCAATGCTAAATAACGATTGATCAATATTGCATAGCGGAAAATTATACAAGTTTGTTATAATTCCAGCTTTAAGCAATATTAGGCAAGCTTGATGTATATTTTTTGATACCTTCTCAAAACCTATCCAGACTTTCTCTCTATTTTTATAAGCATTTCCTGTCATCTCTAATGCCATAATATTTACCATTTTTACTTTTGGTATTTCTTTTACAATGAATTTTGCTATATTTTCTAAGTAATTATAATTTTTCTTTAAAACAACAATTCTAATTTCTACATCTATGTCTCTTTTTAATAATTTTTTTATTCCAACAATTGTTTGTTTGAATCCACCTTTTACTCTAATTATTTCATCATGTATTTTTTCACTATCTGAATATACAGGTATTGCAATTCTTGTGTTTAAAGGTATATTTTCTTTTATTTTATCTACAAATTCAGTATTTGAAAATACTCTTCCATTTGATAATAGCAAAAAATCTGTATTTGGCAAATATTCTTTGCATTCTTTCAAAATAGTAATTAGATTTTCCTTTAAAATTCCAGGTTCTCCGCCAGTAATTGTTATATGTTCCGTATCATCTGGTATGCATCTTATATGTTCTAAAATTTTCTTTATGCTTGGATTTTCTTTTGTATTTCTTATACTATCTGCATCAGGGCACATTATACAATTGGAATTACATTGATTTGTTACTACTATTGCATTATCTTCTGAATCATCTCTATATAAGACTCTAATATTTTTATTATTTATAATTTCTACTACATCATAGTTTAATAATGTTTTGTAATTTTCTATTTCATAACAATAATTTATTCTATCTAATTCAATGTTTTGAGGCTTTTTTTCGAATATGTATCCTTTATATCCTTTTTGATACAAATTTATATTTTTATTATCCAATACTTGAATATAGCTTTCTTTTTCTTCCACATTTTTATTTTTTATTATTTTTCCAATTATATATTGATCCGAATTTTGTATATTAATATTACCTTTTAAAATAAATGGTCTATTGTTCATTTTTTTATACATTCCTTTCACGCTGAATTATAACAATAAAGACTTACACTATCAACTTTAATATAAAAAACAAAACTTCTCCCGCAAATATAAATGGTGCAAATGGCATATGTCTTACAATAATTATTGTATCTTGTCCTTTGGTTGTTTTGCTCCACCTTTTTATACTCTCCACTTCTACTTCAGTAAGTCTAGAATCTGTTGTTTCTGTTGTGGTCTTTGGTAGACCTTTTACTCTTGATGAATAGAACTTAATTACACTTCCATATGATAAAATCATTCTAGGTTTTAAATCTATAATTTTTATCTCTTCATAATTGTATTTTTCCGAGATAGTTCTAAATATTAAAATAATCAAAACAATAATTAACATTTTTATATTTAAAGAATATATTTGCAATCCAAACAAAACATAATAAATAAAATTTAATATAGCAAAAACAGAAGTTGCTATTAAACTTTTCTTTTTTCCTTTTATCATTCTATATGTAAAAATTAAAACAAGCATATTGCATAATAGCATTAATCCGCCATTATTAATTTTAAATTCCATAAAAAATCTTAAAGCTATATTGTTAATAAAAAGAATTATAAAATATCCCATAAAATATTGTAAAATAAAATCTTTTACTTTTGTTTTATCTATGTTAGTTATTTTTATTTTGTTTAGTCTATCTTTGTCTTTTCCCCATAAATAAAATGTTTCAAATACAACGTAAATGAATGCTATACTAAACATCATAATTAGTAAGATAAGTGCTGGAAAAATGTTTTTATCACTTACCTCATATATTTCAAAGGGAATCATAAAAACTATTGCTAAAAATAATTTTGCATCTCCTGCTGCCCATATTTTTAAATAGAAAAAAATAAACGAAATAATTATGCTTATTATTAGATTTATTAGATAACTTTGTAAATTTTCTATTTGTTTAAAAAATATTAGATATGTTAAACCACTTAATCCGACTGCTATTATTATGTTTTTATTATATATTTTTTTGTTTTTAAAATCTGTTATCGAAGATACTACTCCTAATGCAATTGCAATTAAAGTTTGTATATATACTAACATTTCGACCTCTTTAATTCTTTCTTTCAAACCAGTTTACTGCTATATCATTCAAGTCATAATCCTCTAAATTATCTTCTTGCTTATTCTCTTCTTGCTCAAATTGTTTACTGCTGTCATCATCTAATTCAATACAAGTTGTGTATAAAGCTCTTCCTACTATTAATTCTCTTAAATTTTTAGTTTCTTTAGAAATTTCGTATCTTAGTGCTTCTCGTAATAGTTCATTATAAAAATCCCCTATTATTTTTTCTAAATTTTCTTTATTATTTACAATTTTTAAAACAAGCTGAACTATTACTTTTTTTCCATTTTCCGTTTTTATTTTTATGTATGCATTTTCCATAAAGTTTGAAATAGCCTTTTCTATAACAACTATAGGATATATTTCTTTTTCTAATGTAATTTCTGCTATGTTTTCTTTTATACTATATAGCTTTTCCATTTTTACTATTTTTCCTTTCTTGCACTAAAAAAAACTATGTTTTTGACCTTATTTTCTTTTAAAAAATTTTATCAATTTGGGTTAAACAACTATTTTAAGATTTTTATATAGTTTTTTATTGTTCTATAATTGGAGTTTCTGGTGGTATTTGCGGTGTTTGAAAATCCGGTAATTGTGGTGTTTCTGGTACTTCAGGAGTTTGAGTTGTAGTATTTACAGAAGAACTGCTATGACTACTGTGTGCTGGTGCAGCATTACTATGTGTTGATCCACTCTGATGACTTTGGTGGCTCTGATGACTTTGGTGACTTCCATGTCCACTATAAGATGATGATGAGTGTGATGAATGTGATCTATGTGAAGAATGTGACCTATGTGCAGCAAATACTTCATCTGCAAATATAATTCCTGCAATTAAAAGTAATGAACCAACTGTTAATATTTTTCCCCTGCTTATATTTCCTTCTTCTTCATATAGAAAATCATTTATTTTTTTATTTATTTTAGGTAGTATTTTTCCATTATTTTCATCCATAATAAACCATATTCCTTTCTTGCTTTGCTTGAAAACACACATAATAATAAAAGTATTATTCTTTCAAACTAAGCTAAGTGCTCTTAATCTTCATATTTAATTATTTTTATATTGATTATTTTCCCATGTTCCAGTATACTTATTTTCACCTTTAGTGTATGTACCTTGTCCATTAAATTTATTCTCTAAAAAACTTCCTTCATAAGTATCTCCATTTGCAAATGTATATTGGCCTTGTCCAGACATTTTGTCTTCTTTCCACTCTCCTGTATATATATCTCCATTTGAAAATGTTATTGTACCTTGTCCATCTTTCTTTCCATTTATAAAGTTTCCTTCATATGTTCCTTTATCTGGTATTGTTAATTTTCCTTTTCCATTTATGTTATTATCAGAAAATTCACCTTCATATATGGCACCATTATTCCATACATATTTTCCTGTTCCTTGTTTTTTTCCGTTTATTCTTTGACCTGTATAAGTACCATTTTTTTCTGTTATAGTTTTTTCTACAGATTCATCTATTAATTCTTGGTCAATTGTGTTTTGCTCTATTTCTCTAGCATCTACTGGTAATGGTTGATTTTGGCTTATTTCTTGAGTAGATGTGTTGCTTTCTGTTTTTGAATTATTATTTATATTTGATGTACTACTTGTATTTTGCCAATTGCTTATATTAGGTGTATTTCTAGTATTTGGTATATTGTCTGTTTCAGAAATATTAGCAAAAAATATAAATGCAAGTACCACAATTATAATTTTTCTTGCGGTATTATATTTTTTCAATATACTGTTGCCATTACTATTCAATACTTTTTCAGCTATTTCTTCGTTTGATAATTCTTCATTTGATTTAGAATACTTTTTAATAATTGTTTTTTTGATATATTCATTTGCCTGTGGCAATAAAAGTATTCCAGAAATTAATATACAAATTGCAGCAAATCTATTGCTACCATAAAAAGCGAAAAATGATAAAATAAAAAATATTCCAACTACTAATGATATTATTTTTTTTGTTGTTTTCCACATAACTTTGCTCCTCTATCTAAATTTTTATTTTTAAATTATATCACATTTTTTTATTTTTTGACATTTTTTTCAAGAAATTTTCCCATTTTTACATTTTCAAGTCTCAAGCAGGCTCAATATCAAGCTTTTTTAGTATAAAAACATCTTAAATTTTTCCCAAAAAAATTTATTCATTTTTATTAATTTCTTATCTCTATTTTTATCTTTTTTAAAACGAGGGATTTCTTTATTTTGCCCCAAAATTTTGTGAATAAACGAATTAGTCTTTGTATATAATAAAAAAGAATTTACAAATAAAAAAAATTCCTCGCATTTTAATACGAGGAACGAGTATTATTTCGTGCCGGTAAACAATATTAATATATTAATCTTCCATCATAGAATCTAATAATGTTCCAACATTAGACCCTAACTCATTTTTTAATCTATCTAATTCTTCACAAAATTGCTTTTCATTTTTAATTGCTTTGTTTATATTAGGTTTAAATTTTTCAAAATTCAATTTTGTTTTATTACATTCAAAATATTCTAAAAGCTTTTTTTCTAAAAATCTTTTTTTCTTTCTACCTTCTCTTCTATTTTCTAGCATTTCTTGTCTATTAAGTTTTAAAACTCTATTATCATGCATAATTAAGAATAATTCAAATGTAGGATTAGATAAATAAACCTCATAATCATTTTTCTTACAGTTATTAATAAAATCATCTAACTGTTTTTCACTAAGATTTTGTGGATCTCTATCTATAACGAAACAAACTTTATCGATTTCATTATCATAAGTAAATTTTTCATTTCTTAAGTCTTTTTCAAAATTACTTAATTTTCTTTTTGGATGGCTTTGACCAAATTCTTCTTCGTCATTTTCTATTGGTATTATTTCAATCAATGGTCTAATGCCTAATTCTTGAGCATTGTCCCTTACTCCACTAAAGTATTGAATTTCAGTATTGTCTCCTTCCGGAACAATATAATATTTAGATTTAGGTTCTAAGCTTAATGATGTTCTTTCCAATTTACTAGATATTCTCATTTCTACCATCTCCTATCGGAAATAGAGTTTCGAATATAGGAACGCCTCCATATCTGCCTTCTAGGTATGCTTTATCTATTTTCTTATCAAACCTTTCATTGTAATCTTCTAAAGAATACAATTTTGTTGGTCCATTTTCTTCTCTATTAGCAAACCATATTTCATCTCTTCTTAGAAGGTCAAAATTAAGTAATCTTGATTCATGTGTAGTTACAATTAGTTGAACATTTTTACTATCTGTTTTATTTAAAAAGCTTTCAACAAATCTATAAGTTAGTTGTGGATGCAAACATCTATCTAATTCATCTATTACGTAAACTTTGTTTCTTTTATTATTTAGTAATATTTCTATTAAATCTAGTAATCTTATTGTGCCATCAGATTCCTCTGAAAATGAATATTCACCATCATTATTTCTATGCTCAAATTTAATTGTCTTTATATCCATTGATTCGCTGTTTTTCTTTTCAAAAATATATAATTCATTATTTACTCTTAAAAACGAATTAGTCTTTATTTTTTTATTAGCTTGTTTAGACATATTCATATAATTGTTTTCAGTAAATTTGATGACATCACTTAATATCTGTGGTGGTATTTTTGCCGATAGCTCTTCCATTTTTATTGGCTCAATTTTGCATTTACTAATACCTGTACCAAATTTTGATACAATTTCTGTTATTTTTTCAAGATTTTCTTCTGATGCATAATATGAATCATCTATAGGCTTTACTCCAGGTAAAATTACTGTCAAAGTTTGACTAAACCATTCATATATCTTTTTGAATATATTTATATTGTTTTTTTCATCAGCATATAATGCATCTTTATTTTTGTTCATTACTGTTAAAAATAAAACATTATCTTGCTTTTCAATATCCATTGCATATATTTTTAGTCTTTCATATAGTGTTTTATCTATAAAATAATTCTCATTAAGATCTATACTTTTATTAATTTCTCTAACAAATATTTTATTTTCTTCTTTATATTTTAATTCATATAACCATTCAGCTTTTATTTCATTTTTATATAATAAAACATCAAATCCATATGAATAATACTTATCATCTATTTTTATTTCAAAATCAAAAGTTGTAATTTTTTCTTTGTTTTTAGAATGTATTTTGCAATATAAATTACTACTAAACTGCATTCCACTAATAATAATGTTTTGTGCATAGACCATTGCTTTTAATAGACTTGACTTTCCAGATGCATTTGCTCCAAATAAAGCCGAAAACTTCAATAACTTTAATTTTCCATCCACATCTTGCACATGTTCTTCTTTCAATCTTGGTTTTCCTGATATCATTGATATTTCTTGCATATCATCAAAAGATAAAAAATTAGATACTTTGAATCTTATTAGCATTTGATCTCCTCCTTTAATTTATTATATGTGATTTTTTCACTTTTGTCAATGCGGTTTATATATATTTTATGAATTTTAATCTTTTATATTCGTTTTAAGTGTGATTTTCTCGTTTTACAGTTTTATTTGTATAAAAACTGATAGCCACTAAAACAACACACATTCCTACCACTACCCCACTAAAATCTATTCCCACATCTGCTATTTGAGGTCCTCTTCCTGGAATAAAAGCTTGATGTATTTCATCTGAAATTGCATATAAAAGCCCTATACTGCAACTTAACAAAATTCTATTTTTTTGTTTTAATTTATATGTACTCATTAAACTCATTAATAAAAATCCTATTATGGCATAAAGTGAAAAATGTGCAAGTTTTCTAATTATATGTTCTATCTTTTTTAAAACTTTTTCTTTTTCTTGTTTTTCTAAATTTTGTATAGAACTAATATTTTTGGTAACCGCTTCTGTAATCTTTCTGCTTATTGATCCAGATTCGTCACCATTTTGCCCAGAAAAACCAAATATAACCCACATTTGGGTAATTAATAAAACAATTAAAATTGCTCTTAAAATATTTATTTTCATATCTATTTTCATCTTCCTTTATATATTTTTTTTAAATCTTTTTCTCATTTATCTTATGTTTTTATTACAAACTATTTTGACGTCTATTCTATCATTAAATAAAATATACGTCAAAAAATTTTACACATCTTTCTTTTTTTACAAGTATACTATTTCCAGTAATTTCCTTTGATTCTTCATTTTTTTTATGTTAATATAAATATTGAAAGGGTTTGATATTATGGAAAAAATTAAAAAATTGTTTATAGATATAGATAAAAAAGATTTAAAAATTATGAAATCAGGTCTTATATTATCATTTATAATTTCAATAATAGGTGCTATTCTATTAAGTTACAATCTTATTTCTTTACATAGTATATTTTTATATAACATAGGACTTTCTATTGTAAAATTAGGTTGCTATTTGGCAGTAGAGTTTATTGTATGTGGTATAATTGTAGACAACATTGTCACAAAAAAAGAGTAGTTTTCTATTTTAAACTACCCTGTTTTTCTTTTTAATTATAATGTATATATAGTTCCTAATCCGATACATAATGCTACTAAAGCAATTCCAAGAATAATTGTCCATTTTTTTTGTCTACCTTCTTTAGTATTAGCTTTATTTTTTTCAAAAAAGTTATTTGAACTTGAACCTGTAATTGTTGAAGATAAACCAGCATCATCTTTTGATTGTACCATTGCAAGTATTATTAATGCTATACATACTATAAAATAAATTACAATTAATATACCTTTTAATATTTGCATTTTTCTTCCTCCTTGGGATTATTATTGCTCATTGTTGTCTTTTTTTACTATGATTTGTTCTCCATCATAGTATCCACAATTTGAGCATAATGTGTGTGGTAATATTGGTTCACCACAGTTTGGGCATTTTGCAAATTTAGGTGTTTCTAATTTCCATGTTGAACGTCTTTTATGTGTTCTTGCTTTTGACCATCTTCTTTTTGGTTGTGCCATTTTTATCCCTCCTTGATTGTTAGATTATATGTGTTTTATTCCATATTTTCTCTTTTCAAAATTTATACCATAAGATTATACCCTCTTTTTTTCAGTTTGTCAACCTATTAAATTCATTTTTTAGTATTTTTTTCACTTTTTATACAATCAATTTCGAAATTTTCAAAAGGATTAATATTTAAATATATATTTTTTTTGTTTAAAATCTTCTTTACTTCATCCTCGGTTATGTTCTCTTGTAATACAAGTATAGAGTTGCTTTCAAAAGTTTTATTAATTTTAAATTCATAATCTTCTAGCTTTATATCTTCTAAAACAGATATCTCTATCATATTAATTTCACAATAGTCAAATACTGTCTCTACTAGTTTTTCATATTTTGTATCATTATATATTAGGTCAATGCTAAAAAGTGGTATATATACTGGAGAAAATCCATATTTTTTATATTTATTGTAACTAACTTTTGAATCAATTACTGTAATTTCTCTATTTTTACTATTTTCTATTATGTTACTTATACTCATGTTTTCTTCTATTGTAATAAATCTTCTGTTTTCTAACATATTATAAAAAATTTCACAAATTTGTTTATTTACATTTATCAAATTACCTTGAACATCCAAAATAAAATTTTTATCATTTAATATACTATATAAACAAATTATTAATGTTAAATAAGGATTTCCTTCAGTAATAATAATTTTAGACTCAATATTTGGAAACTCAATCTTAGAGTTTTCAATATTTTCAATTATTTTAACACATTTTTCTATATCAAATTTAAAAATACTGTTATCATTTTTATAAGCAAACTTTAATAGAGCTTCATTTGCTTTAAAAAGTTTGATTATTCTTTTATAATCTAAATCTATCAATTCAGTTTTCTCCTCCTATTAAAGCTTGGTAATTCTTTTCACTAACTTTTTCTATATAATCTATAGGTCTTCCACACATCTGACTTACAGCATTTTTTAAAGCACTTTTCCAAGTAGTAATTTCTCGTTTTGGATTATTTTCCTTTAGTTTATGAAATACTTTTTTAATATACCCATTTTCTCTATCTCTAATAGCCAATTTACTTAATTCTGAGAAATTATAAATTATATTTGTTTCTTTTCCAATACCCCTAGTTTTGCAAAACTCATTTTTATGTGCATCATAGTAATCTGTTGTCATTACATATGTTGGGTGTTCTCCTGTTCTTATTTTTTGTTCTTCAGTATTATTTATATATAATTGCTCTAAAATACATATATGTAATATATCACTTCTTACTAATAAAATACCATTGTTTATTGTTAATTCAGGTTTAGGCATATCTAAACTTAAAATTTGTTTTGCCCTTGCTATATATGATATTATTGTATAATTTTTCTTTTTTCCTTTATTGTCATCATCTGCAATTTTATAATCTTCTTTATTTTTTTTATTATTATTTTTACTCTCCATTGTATCAGGAAGATATTGTAATATAAGTTTTTCGCTAATTTCATTACTAAAATCGCATGCGAGAATTATTCCAAATTTTTGATCACTTGAACAATCCTTAAAAATTCTTCCTAATAAAGTTCCATCAAGCCTCTCATTTGTAACATTCTCATTATCATTTTTACTATAAAGCTCTTCTATTTCATCTTTAAATAAATCTTTTGCATCTTCAACTTTTAGTTTTCCATTTTTTATCACTGTTGAAATAATATCATATCTTACTTTATCAACATCTTTTCCATATTTTTTACTTTCTTTGTTTAATATATTAATATTAGAATTTGGCTTTAATGCATATTTTCCACCAATTAATCCTATTTCATATAAATATATAATTTCTTCTTTACTTAGTGGTATTGTTGGATCTTTTTTTCCATTTCTTTTGAATTCTTTTAAAAATTTTTCTATTTCTTTACCATCTTTATCGATTTTATATGTTTGAAATAATTCTGCATATTTTTCAAAATCTTTAGTTGCCTTTTCTTCTTCTTTACCTTTTGCTTGACGCTTTTTTTTATATAATTTAGAAAGTTCTGAAGCACTTAGTGCATCTGAAAAATCTGACAATATTGTATGAGTTTTTTCTGTGTCATTATAATCATATATAAATTTATTTAATGTATCATTGTCTATATCATTATTTATTGCAAATTCTATAACATCACTATTTTTCATAGCGCCTTTATTAACCAAACTTATAATTGTAAATAAATCTAATGCATTTAGTTCTCTTAATCTTTCAATATAATTATTTAAAAGCCTTGGCTTGTCTGCTGTGGCAGAATTTCTATAGTCATCTATTATTGCCCTTACTTCTTCTTCTTGCATCTGTTTTATATTATTTTTTTGTATTTCCTGTAAAAAATCTATCATGTCATTTTTAAATGTTCCTTTTTGATTTTTTTTAGATTTATCCTCCGGTAATTGGCTTAAATCTTCTTCGGTAATATCACATATTTGTAATAATTTCATAATTTCATTTTTGTCTTTATACCTATTTTTATATTCTTTGCTTTCATATAAAAACCTTAGAAGTTCAATTGCTGAGTTTTTTGAAGTCTCATCTAAATGGTCTCCATTTTCTTCTTTTAATTTTTTAAAAATATCACTTAATTCATTAAACTCGTAAGCATATAAGCCTGATTCTTGCAAGACTTTAATAAGGTAAAATGGGTCATTTTTTGAATCTTTCCATTTTGTTAAATCTTCAGCTTTTTTTCTTAAAGTTGTAACATATGTATCATATGCTGCTATACACGTCACTAGAAGTTCCATTAATTGTTCATTTAATTTTCCTTTATTATTATATAAATCTTCTTTAATAGTTTTTAAAAATATTAAATCTTCTAACAATTTTTTTCTATCAGCATTATCTATATCAATTTTATATCCAGTATTTTTTTCTATATAGTTCATAAATTGACCTGTTTCTAATAACATATAGTAAAGACTATAAAAATTAGCTGCATCATAATTTAAACTTTCTTTAATTGGAAGTTCTAAAAACCTAGAATATATATCTTCATCACTTGATTTATTTCCTTTTTCAAAATATTTTGCTATGTATTTTTTTGTTTCGTTATTCACATTAAAAATTGCATTTAATTTATTTACTGGTAATGTTCTGCAATAACCTCTTAATAAAAGCTTTTCTTTCTCACTAAAAAATTTTTCAAGCTCTCTTCCTCTTAATTGATGGTACACAGTATTTGAATTTAAAATAACAAAATTGTCAACACTACAACCTTTGTTGGGATCATCTATTATAATCATTGTGACGTCATCTTGAATTTTTGAATTGCTCATTTCCCTTAAAGCATCATCTAATAGTCCTGCTTTTACATTCTCCCCCATTTCTAAGAATCTGTTTTTCCAGTGAGTTGCTAACAATTTAAATTTTTTCAAATCTACTTTTTTAAAATCAATTATTGATTCATTTTCTAAATCACCCAAAAATTCATCTCTATAAAGTATTCCATAATTCCATGTATCTAATTTTAAAACCCTAGCACCAAATATTATGCTACAAATATATTGCATATGATTTACGTCTTTGTAATCATTAAATTTTAATCTATTCTTACTTTTACTCATTTTTTTATTCCTTCATTTTAATTATTATACTTTTTAATTATAAATCTTTTTACAATTTATGTCAACTTTTAATTGCCTCTTTATTGAAATTTCAAATAAAAAAGTAACAAAAAATAAAAATCTGCATATAATAAGACAACAAGGAGGTTATTTATGTGTGGAATTGTGGGTTTTGTAAATTATAAAAAAGAATTACCAAACAAACAAGAAGTTTTAAATAATATGCTTAAAACTCTACAAAAACGCGGTCCAGATGAAGATGGAACATATATTAATAATAGTGTTGCTTTAGGTCACAAAAGATTAATTGTAATTGACCCTGAAGGTGGCAAACAGCCTATGTTTCAAAAATATTCCTTTGGTGAATATGTAATAGTTTACAATGGTCAAATTTATAATACAGATGAATTAAAAAAAGAGCTTATAGAAAATAGTTTTGAATTTTATACTCGTTCAGATACAGAAGTTTTATTAAAAGCTTACATACATTTTGGAAAAGATGTAGTAAAACATTTAAATGGAATTTTTGCATTTGCAATTTGGAATACTAAAACTAAAGAATTGTTTTTAGCAAGAGATCACTTTGGTATAAAGCCCTTGTTTTATACAGAATTTGACCAAGGTTTGATTTTTGCTTCTGAGTTAAAGGCCATTTTTGAATATCCAAATTTTGAAAAAATTATAGATTCTCAAGGAATATCTGAATTATTTGGAATAGGTCCAGCTCACACTCCTGGCACTAGTGTCTATAAAAATGTATTTGAAATAAAACCTGGTCATATGGCTATTTACAACAGCTCTGGTCTTCATATAGAAGAATATTGGAAATTAGAATCTAAACCACATTTAGATGATTTTGAGGAAACCTGCTCTAATGTTAGAAATCTTTTAAAAGATGCTATATCTAGACAGCTTGTCTCAGATAAACCTATTTGTACATTTTTATCTGGCGGACTTGACTCTAGTATAATTACCAAGTTTGCTGCAGATTATTTAAAGGAAAAAGGTGATCCCCCTCTTGATACCTATTCTGTAGATTATGTAGATAATGATAAAAACTTTGTAAAATCAGATTTTCAGCCAAATTCAGATAATTATTATATAGATTTAATGAATAAATCTACTTATACAACACATCATCAAGTTATGCTAGATACTCCTGAACTTGCAAAAGCCTTAGAAGATGCAATGATTGCACGTGATGTTCCAGGTATGGCAGATGTGGATTCTTCTTTATACTTATTCTGTAAAGAAGTTAAAAAAGAAAAAACTGTAAGTATAATGGGTGAATGTGCAGATGAAGTATTTGCAGGTTATCCTTGGTTTTTCCGTGAAGATGCTTTAAGTTCTGGAACTTTTCCTTGGTCAATTGCTTTAGATGAGAGACAACAGCTTTTACATCCAGAAATTTCAGAGAAAATAAATTTAAAAGAATATGTGGATTTTAGATATAAACAAAGTTTAGCAAATGTTGAAATAATTGATAGTGATTCTTTTGAAACTGCACAAAAGCGTAAAATAACTTATTTAACAACATACTGGTTTATGCAAACATTGCTTGATAGAGGTGACAGAATGACTATGGCAAATGGCTTTGAAATTAGGGTTCCATTTTGCGATTATAGATTAGTACAATATATGTACAATGTACCTTGGGAAATGAAGGCATATAAAGGTCGAGAAAAAGGGCTTTTAAGATATGTAATGAAAGATTATCTTCCAGAAGAAATAGTTACTAGAAAGAAATCTCCATATCCTAAAACACATAATCCAACTTATTTAAGTACTGTGAAACAAATGTTAACTGAAATAATGAAAAATACAAACTCTCCAATAAATAATTTATTAAATAGAGATTATATAATAGAAATATTAAATACAGATGGTAAGGCTTTTTCAAGGCCTTGGTTTGGTCAATTAATGACAGGTCCACAACTTATGGCATACCTTTGCCAAGTAAATATGTGGCTTGAAAAGTATCAGCCAAAAATTGAACTATAAAAAATAATAATTTTATAGTAAAAGAGTAAATATCTTATTTGAAAAATAATATATTTACTCTTTTACTTAAATTTTTTAGGTAAAGAACTAATCCGCGTCAGCATATTGTTTTTTTAATCCGTATGGTGGGTATCCCTAAAGGGGGAACCATAGGATTAAAAACAAAACTTTTCTAAGGCTTTTGCTACTCCTTCATTATTGTTATTTGCTGTTACATAATTTGCAACATCTGTAACTACAGGCGTGCTTCCTTCCATAGTTATTCCTAAGCCTGCTTCTTCTATCATTTTTTTGTCATTCATATTATCACCAATTGCAATTACTTCATCTTTGTTAATTCCCATTTTGTTAATTAAAAATTCAATTGCATTCCATTTATCTACATTTTTCATAGAAATTTCGGTATAATAATATTCAATTGGAAATTCTAAAGTTCCGTTTTTTATAACTTTTCTTGACATATGTGATACATCAAGAGTTTCAACATTTGGAACTTCTTCAAATTTTTTCATAATAGAATTGAAAACAGAGGCTGTTTCATCACAAATAAAAATTTTCATAATATTTTCATCACGCATATTTTTAACATAATCTTGTATACTATCTACTATATCTATATTTGTTTTTTTCCTATCTGCTTTTTTTAAATTTTCTTTATAATAGTACAAAACATTATATCTTAAATTTTTAGTTACTATTTTTTTATTTGTGTATATATTATAAAAAATGCTGTTTTCTTCACAAATATCTATTATTTTTTTTGCTTTTTCTATAGGAATATAGTTTTCATACAGATTTTTTTGTTCTTCTATATCGTACAAAACTGCACCATTTCCTGCTACTATATATCTTGAAGCTCCTATTTCATTTGATATATTTTGTATTGAATCTATACTTCTACCTGATGCTAAAACAACCTGCGTTCCTTTTCTCATTACATTTTTTATAACTCTTTTTGTATTTTCTGTGACATCTCCGTATTGATTTAGTAATGTTCCATCTAAATCTACCGCTACTAATTTATACATATTTTCATCCTTTCGTAAAATCACACTATTATTATATCCATTATTTTATTTTTTTTCAATTTTTTTTCCATTTTTTTTCTGTTTATTTTTATTTTTTTTGCACATTCTATACTTAGAAAGTCGAATTTATTTTTTCGAACTTTAAAGTTAATATTAACAGGAGGTGAATTATAATGTCAAATTCAAATAGTAACAGAAAAGTAGTTCCAGAAGCTAAAGAAGCTTTAAACAGATTCAAATATGAAGTTGCTAACGAAGTTGGTGTAACTTTAAAAGATGGTTATAATGGTAACTTATCTTCAAGAGATGCAGGAAGAATCGGTGGAAATATGGTTAAGAAAATGATCCAACAAGTTGAAAATAATATGGCTAACAAATAAGTGTAGAAATATTAGTTTTATTTAAGAATTTTATAACTAAAATTCAATAACTTGTAATTTGACAGGGGTATTATTCTTGGTTTTATAAATTTATCTTGAGTGGGATTGTCCAAAAGGTAAATACATAAAGGCAGGAGTTGTGCTCCTGCCTTTTTTGGGTCAATTGGTACCGGTTATTTTTTGTCCTTTTGGGTCATTTGGTGCCGGTTCTTTTTTGTCCCTTTTTATGTTGTCAAAAAGGTCCGTCCCCATTGACATTATTTTGGTATTGCATTTCTGGCTAATTCATCACATCTATTATTTAGTTCAACATTGCTATGACCTTTTACTTTGTTAAATGTTACTTTGTGCTTTTTTGTTAGATTATAAATTTCTTGCCAAATTTCTTGATTTTTAACTTGCTCTCCAGAAGCTGTTTTCCATCCTTTTTTTATCCAGTTATATATCCAGCCTTGATTAAAGCAATTTACACAATATGCACTGTCACTATATAGTTCAACTTCACAAGGTTGATTTAGTGTTTTTAATGCCTCTAAAATAGCTGTCATTTCCATTATATTGTTTGTTGTATTTTTCTCTCCACCTGATATTTCTTTTTTATGCTCTCCAGATATTAGTACAGCTGCCCATCCTCCAGGTCCTGGGTTTCCTGAACATGCACCATCTGTGTAAATAGTTACTTTTTGCATTTTT
>CAMIVO010000016.1 GCA_946401865.1 uncultured Clostridia bacterium | reverse complement strand
ATTAAACGACCATGAAACGCGCATAACTGTTTTAGAAAAGAGGTGATAGTATGAAAAAACTATTAGATGTAAAAAGTATAGTAACATTATCATTGACACTTGTATTCTGTGTACTAGCGTGGAAACAAATAATAAATTCTGAACAATATTTAACAATATTTACTACAATAATAGCATTTTATTTTGGAACACAGTATCAAAAAAATGTAGAGAGTAAAAATGATGAAAATAGTGAAAAATAGCAAGGTGTAACTACTATACCTTGCTTTTAAAAACGCCTTATTTTGGCGCTTAGGAGGTCGGTTTTAATGGAAGATTTAGAAATCGAAGAAGTAGAGTTTAACGAAGAACTTTACAAGAAAAATATAGAAGAAAATGATTTTTCAGAAAAATCTACAGATGAGAGGGGCGATGAAAATGCAAATAACTAAAGTGAATTGTCCTGAAAATAAAATAGGAATAAAATGTCCGTATATACAAACACCTGAAATGATAGTTGTACATAATACAGCTGGATCATCAAGTGCAATGGCAGAAGTATCATACATGTTAGGTAATAATAACTATGTATCTTTTCATTATGCAGTAGATAACGAAAGAGCAGTACAAGGAATAGATGAAAATAGATGTGCTTGGCATGCTGGGAATTATCCTATTAATTTAAAATCTATTGGAGTAGAAATTTGCTACAGTATGACAGGTGGAGAAATTTTTGAACAGTCTGAAAGAAACGCTGCAATTTTAATTGCAAGTATATTAAAACGATATGGCTGGGGAATTGATAGAGTAAGATATCATAAAGAATTTGCAAATACTTCATGTCCTCACAGAACGTTAGAAAAAGGCTGGAATAGGTTCTTAAATATGATAAGAGAACAACTAGGACAAGCAAGTATTAATATTCCTCAAGAGCAAAAATCAGCTACTAGCACAAATAAACAAGTAAGAGTGACAGCTTCACAAGGTTTAAATGCTAGAAGTGGAGCAGGAATAAACTATGCAAAAGTAGGAGCTTATGCTTATAATACAGTTTTAACAATAACTGAAGTGTGTGGAGATTGGGGTAAAACTACAAACAATAATTGGATTTGTTTAACATACACATCTGAAACAAATAATAATACATCATCTGGTAATTATAAACTAGGAAGATATAGAGTAAATACAAGTGCTGGTTTAAATGTAAGAACAGGAGCAGGCACTAATTATGCAAGAAAGAAAACATATTCTAATGGTACAATATTTGATACATATCAGATAATAGGTAACTGGGCTAGGACTCCATCAGGTTGGGTATGTTTAGATTATGCTAAGTTATTATATGCTTATTAAAAATTATAGCAGAATTTGTCTACTTTTGTCGAAAGTATATACAATTAGATTTAAATGTAGTACAATGTAAGTATGAATAAAATATAATGAAAAAATGTGATGAAATAAAACATAAAACCCAAAAAGAGAGCAGTATTTTTACTGCTCTTTTAATATATTTTTTTAAATAACTTAAGTGTGCTACTACTAAATTATACAAAAATTTCCCACTTTTTTCCCACTCTAGTTTTTTATGACTTAAAATAAGTAGGAAGAACTTATTGCTAAAAACATTGAAATGTTAGCATTTATAAGTTTCTGCAAAAAACTAAAAAATGCAATTTGCCAATCTGATAGGCGCCTCCAATTTTTTAGAAACCCACTAAAATAGCACTATTCAAAGATTTTGAAATAGTGTTATTTTTAATTTCCCACTTTTTTCCCACTTTAGTTTTTAAAAATTTATTGAATCAATAGCTTTGTTTTTTAAATCTGTATTACTATGTAAATAAATTTGTGTTATAGTTATATCGCTATGACCTAATAAATCAGATACCGTTTTAATGTCAACTTTATTTTCTAACAAGTTTGATGCGAAAGTATGCCTTAAAGCATGAAATTTTATATGTTTAATATTACAAGAATCTAGTATTTTTAACCATTCATAATAAACTATTTTTGCTGATAATATTTCGCCTAAATCGTCTTTAAAAACGAATCCTTGCTTATCTGATTGAATATCTAATAGAGAATATAACTCGTTTGAAATAGGTATATCTCTAACAGAATTTTTTGATTTTACAGTTTGAATTTTATTTACTAGCTTTTTAGTAGTTTCATTTTCATATTCATAAACTCTTTTAAAAGTTTTAAATACATGTATTATTTTATTTTTTAAATCTATGTCATCCCATGTAAGTGCTAATAATTCTCCTTGTCTCATTCCTGTGAATAATGCCATTTTAAAAATAAGTTCATATTTGTTTCCTTTTAAATATAACAAGATTTTTTTTACTTCATCGTGAGAAAGTATATATAAATCATTTTTATTATCTATTTCTTCTTTTTTTCCTGGTATTTCAATATTACAACATGGATTTTTTAAAATAATATCTTCTCTAATCAAATAATTGAAAAATACTTTTAATACTTTGTTTAATTCTTTAATTTGAGTTGTTCTTTTTCCTTTTTTATATAAATCATTATAAAATTTTTGAATTTGTGCACTGGTTATATCTGATGCTTTGCTACATGCTAATACAGTATCTTTTAAATAATTTCTATATATACCTTCATATCTTTGAAAAGTAGAAGGTTTAATTCTGTTTGAAACTAGTAATACATCAAAGAGCCAAAATTTTAAATATTCATCTAAATAGATTTTATCGTAGTTTATAGAAAGACCTCTCTTTATATCGTTTAAAAATTCTTCAGATTTAATTGTAGCTTCTTTTTCAGATTTACCGTAAAATTCTTTTTTTATTGCTTTTCCATCTGAAGTATGTCCAATAGTAATTACTTTTCTATAATATTTTTTTCCATTTTTTTCATAATTAGTTTTAACAGCCATTATATCATCTCCTTTTATCTTTAGTAGTAGCACACTTAAATCATTTAAAGTGTTAAATCACCTCCTTAAAGTCATTTTCATATAATTTATAAGCTTTTTCAACAAATTCGACAGTAATACCAAGTTCATCAGCTATTTCAAATTTACTCATATTTTGCTTTAAAAACAATTTTAACTTGTCTTTAGGTATCATTTCATTAACCATCCACTTAAATGCTTTAAATTCGTTTTTCGAACGAATAAGCATATTATAATAATCATTTTTAAACGGAATAGTAGGGGTGACACCAACTTCATAATGTGCAATTTCTTCTGCAAGTGCCATCTTTTCATCAATTCCATCTAATTTATTATCAAGTATAATATAATCCTCATCATTAACTTTCATATATAAACCATTTGATTTTTTTAAATTATTAGTGTATGAAATATTAATGTTTTCTTTATCTGCATAATTATATAAATTTTCTTTTGTCATTTGTAAAACCTCCTTTGCGAACAAATGTTTGTTTCGAAAAGTCATATATTAGCACTACTTATTTTGTAGTGCGTTTATCTTTAGTTAACTTGTCCATTATTAATATAAAGATTTAATGTTGCTAATATATCACATTTAATGTTATCAGTCATTTTTCCAATGTATTTATTGCATAAAGATTTTGGGATAAATTGAATGGCTCTCATGCGAATATAAGATTCTTTTTCCAATCTATTTATTTCATCAGGTTTTATCAAAATGTCTAGACAATGATGCTGTAATGTTTGACTTGAGAGTGGAGCAATTAATATTACATCTTCCTTTTTATCAAAATTAAAGTTAGAATGTTCTATTACTACAACAACCCTTTCATTATGATATTTTCTAAATAAATTATTAGGAAATTTTATTTTCTCATCAGGTACTCTCCAAATAGCACCCATTTGGTATTTTTTGTTATCCATTATTTCTTATATCTGCAAAAGACTTTATTAAATTTTTTAAGTATTTATTGTAGCCTTTTGTCGTCCCTTGTTTTATTCTTTCTTGTAAACGTTTTTGAGCAGCTTTCATATCTTCATTAGTTGGAACAAAAACATCTTCATCATATTTTTTTGGCATATTATCACCTATATTTCTATTACAAGTATTATATGCTTTTTTTTGATTTTTTACAACATTATCTAAAACAATATATTGGACATATTCATATTGAGGAGATACAGTTGAATTAAACATTGAACATCACTCCTTTTTAAAGTTTTCTAAATCTTTTTTATAATTATCATAAGTATATTGTAGATTATTAATTAATTCTGGAATACGTTCTATAGGCAATATAATTCCAGTTTTATATTTTTTTAAAAAAGTATTATCATCATCATATTGTCTTAATATTAATTTGCCATTTTCATCAGTTTCAGCTTCTGATGGGAATTTTGCAGATGTATCAACAAAAATAATTCTTGCATGATCATTTATGTTAGTTGAAATTAAATCATCTGCAAATACTTCTTTGTAATCCTTATCTATTTCATAAATAAATTTTTGCTTTTTCATAACATTATCTCCTTTTTTTATTATTTCTTTTTATTCCTAACCATTTTAATAAAATCATTTATAAATTTCTTTTCATCTTCATCCATATCTGATATATCAAGACCATCTTTCATGCTTGCTGCAATTTGTATTGGTTCATTAAGCATGTCAGGTATATCTGTACGTCCTAGTAGGTAATCTGTAGTCACGTTAAAAATCTCGGCAATTTTTGATAAGGTAGAAGTATCAGGATCTCTATCGCCACGCTCATACATACTTATTGAACTAGGTGCTAAATTTAATTTTTCAGCCAATTCTGATTGATACATTTTATCTCTTTCTCTTAAATATTTTAATCTTTCACCAAAACTCATAATATTTAATTCCTTTCAAAAAAATTAAAAATTTTATTTACTTATATAATAACACTATTTGTGATATAAGTCAACATAATTCACTTAAAGTGAAAAAAGTTTATAAAAAAGTATTGACAACACAAATAGTGAAGTGTATAATATGAATATAAAATTCACAGAGAGTGAAATAAGGGGGGTGGCATTTTGAAAGAATTAAAAGATTTTAGAATATCAATTGGGCTTACAATTAATGAAATGTCTGAAAAAATAGGTGTTTCAAAATCATTTTATGAAAAAATTGAGATGGGAATAAGAGTACCTAGTTCTAATTTTATAAAGAAATTAAAAATACAATTTCCTCAATTTGATACTAATATTTTTTTTTGATATTTCACAACACTAAAAGTGAATTATCAAATATAGAAAAGAGGTGAGTAAGATGAAAATAGAATGCACAGTTGATGAATTAAAAGAGGTATTAAATTATAGAAATTCAAATATAAAATTAGATGGCAAAATTATAGGGACAACAATTCAACCATCTATTAATAACACTATAAACCGTTTGGATAATCACGATTAAAAGCCTCTATTGCTTGACTATATATATCTTTATATTTAACATATGTATCTTCGTTAGCAATATCTAACCTAGAAAGAATCATTATAGTCAAATCGTGAGCACGTTGTTCATTAGTCATAATATCACCTCCAATCTATGGTGATATTATAGCATAGAAAAAAGTAAAAATATATCAAAATATGTCGAAAAAAGAAAGAAGGTGGAAAAAATGGGAGAAATACCAAAATATGTAAGTGCAGAAAAATATTCTAAATTGTGTGGAATAGGAGTAGAAGAAGTAAAAAGACTTTGTAACATTGGTAAAATAGAACATTTTAGAACAGAAAAAGGGTACTACAAAATTGCTGTAAGACAAGATTCAGTAGCAAAAGAATTATACGATGAAGTTGTTGAAGAAAATGCAAAATTAAAAGGGATTATACAAAGTATTAATTTAGCAACAAGCATTTAAATTATAAGGAGGTGAGATATATGTACAATTATCTAATAAGTAACAGAGAATTAATATTTGCAATATTAATAGCAAGTATAAGAGCAGTAACTATATCAGTTGTGGTTGCAGGTATAATTCAAACAACAGTATTTCAAATAACAAAGAAGATATTTGGTAAAGGATATAGTATTTATAACAATATAGAAAAATATGTTTTGGAGGGGTAATATGAAATATGAAATGGAAAAGGTTGAAACTCTAGTAAGAAGTGTTTTAGAAAAAAATAAAAGTACAAGAGAGGATGATCATCTTTTATATAAAGAAGTTTTACGTAAAATAGATCCTTTGTTAGTAAATGACAATTTTGAAAAGAGTTTTACAAATGCAAAAAAATTAGGACTACCAGTTTTTGAAAGTGTAAGTAGAGCTAGAAGGAAACTACAATCTGCAAATGAAGATTTACGAGGTAGTATAGAGAATCAAAAAGCAAGAGAGGAAAGACAAATGGATATGTTTGAATATGCGTTAAAGAAATAAGAGGTGTATATGAAAGATTATAAATTTTTAAAAAGAAAAGATAAAGCAAAATATAATGAAAAAACAAAAAGAATTGAGCAAGCTTATGATAAATACAAAAGCAATAAAACAGATGAAAATAAAAATAATTGGTTTAATGAAATAAGAGGTGAATAAGATGTTTGATTATTTTAAAAGTAAAGAAAGATTACACAAAGAAAAAAAGATGTTAATAGAAGAAAATTTAAAATTACAAGAACATATTAATGCTAAAAGAAAATATGAAAAATTTTTGGTAGAAGAAATGTTTAGATATAAAGATGAAAATCTTAATTTAAAGAAAAAACTAGAAGCTATTACCGACCAAAGTAAAATAGCTTCTATAGTGTAAAAATTTGTTTAAAATGTGTTATACATATATTTTATCACATGTGTCAAGAGGGGGATTGAAAATGAAGGATAGTTTTATAATGTATCAAGAACAAAAAGAAATATTTGATACTCTATCAGATAATGAAGCAGGAAAACTAATAAAAGCCATATTTGAATACGAAAGTACAGGACAATCTCCTATATTAAGTAAAACTTTAAATTTGGTTTTTATACCTATAAAAAATTCTTTAGATAGAAATAAAGAAAAATATCAAAAAGTAGTTGAAAGAAATAAAAGAAATATTAAAAAAAGATGGAATAAAGAAGATACCAAAAATACCACTGGTAAAATTGGTATACCAAAAAATACCAAAAATACCGATAATGATAATGATAGTGATAATGATAATGAACATGATAGTGAACGTGATAGTGTACATGATAGTGATAATGATAGTGTAAGTGATAGTGATGTGCAAGCAAGCAAAGAAAAAGTGTACACATTTTTGAAAGGATTTGGTAATTATGACAGTTAAACAATATATTAAACATTTAGCAATTATAACTAAAAAAACTTGTGATAAATATGATTTACCTACAAGTATAGATTTAAAAAAATATAGAGGTGAAGAGTATGAAATGGACTAATGGAGAACTAGTTGAAATATATGAGAATGCATACGACAACATACAATTAGCAATTGATGAACTAAATGAAGTTGATGAATATAAAGAAATATTAGAAACACTAAAAGAAGCAAAAAGCGAGTTAGTAGAAACAGCTGAAAAATATATGCAAGCTTTTAATAGAGAATGTGATGAGGAACTAGAATATCAAAATTTAGAATATGAGAGGAGTAAAATATAATGAATGATTTAATAGTTATAAAACAATTGCCTATAATAGAACAACAATTAAAATCAATAAGTAGTGATATAGATAAAAAAATTGAAGAAATTTCAAAATTGGAAGTAAATGAAGAAACAGTAAAAGAAGTTAAAAAAGTAAGGACAGAATTTAAAAAGGATTTTAATGAGTTAGAAGAAAAAAGGAAAGAAGTTAAAAAGAAAATAGAAGAGCCTTACAAGCAATTTGAAGAAATATATAAAACATATGTTACTAATAAATTTACTAAAGCGGATAATGACTTAAAAATAAAAATAGATGCTATAGAAAAGGATTTAAAAGATAAAAAAGAAAAAGAAGTAAAAGATTATTTTGAAGAATATAAGAAAGCTAATAACATTGATTTTATAGATTATAAGCAAGTTGGAATTAAAGTTGGGCTAAGTGATAGTTTAAAATCATTGAAAGGAGAAGTAAAGCAATTTATAGACCAAAGGTTAGATGATTTAAAACTAATTGATACACAAGAGCATAAAACTGAAATTTTAGTTGAATATAAGCAAACACTTAATGTAAGTAATGCAATAACAAGTGTAAATAATAGATTTAAAGCAATTGAGGAAGAAAAGAAAAAACAAGAGCAAGAAAAAGAATTGCAAAAACTTATCGTAGATACTGCAAAAGAATCAGATAAATATAGTGATAAACAAGAAAATTTACAAGCACCTGTTGTAGAAGAAAAACAATATACACTAAAGTTTACTGTTAAAGCAACAAAAACAAAATTAGTTGAATTAAAGAAATTTTTAAATAATGGAGGTTATATTTATGAGTAATGAAAAACAAGAAATAATGGTTAAATATGAAATTGATGGGCAAGAGATAAAATTAACACCAAGTATAGTGCAAGAGTATATCGTCGGAACAGATGCAAAAATTACAATGCAAGAATTTAAATTATTTACAGAACTTTGCAAATGTAGAAAATTGAATCCATTCTTAAGGGAGGCTTATTTAATAAAATATAAATCAGGACAACCTGCAAGTTTAGTAGTAGGTAAAGATGCTATTTTAAAAAGAGCAGTTCTAAATTCAAATTACAATGGAATGAAAAGTGGAATTATAGTTCAAAAAGAGGATGGAACAATAGAAGAAAGAAAAGGTTTATTTTATATACCAGGTAAAGAAATAATTGTTGGAGGATGGGCAGAAGTTTATAGGAAAGATTGGGAACATCCAACTTACTGTAGTGTAAGTTTTGATGAAGTAGCACAAAGAAAATCAGATGGTAATTTAAATAGCAACTGGGCTACTAAAAAAGCTACAATGATAGAAAAAGTTGCAAAAGTTAGGGCTCTAAGAGAAACATTTGTTGAAGATTTAGCAGGAATGTATGAAGCAGAAGAAATGGATACGCCACCAACAAAAGACGTTACAGAAGTAGTTGAAGTGATAGAGCAACCAGAAATACAAGAAGAAATAGAAGAGGAAGTGTCTATGAGTGAATTATAATATTATTTCTAGTTGCAGTAAAGGGAACGCAACTGTAATAAGAGATATTATTTTAATAGACTGTGGTGTGAGTTTTAAGCAATTGATTAAGGTATATAACAATCTAAAAATAGTACTTTTAACTCATATACACAGAGACCATTTTAACAAATCTACAATAAAAAAATTAGCAGAAGAAAGACCTACGTTGAGATTTGCTTGTTGTAAATGGCTATTTGAAGAACTTATAAAGTGCGGCGTAGATAAGAGAAATATAGATGTACTAGAAATAGGAAAAAAGTACGATTACAAATTATTTAAGATAGTATCTATTAAATTATATCATGATGTACCACAGTGTGGTTATAGGATATTTTTTAATGACTATAAAGTAATTTACGCAACAGATACACGAACATTAGATGGAATTAGTGCAAAAAATTATGATTTATATTTAATAGAAGCTAATTATACAAAAGAAGATATGGAAGAAAGAATAAAAATAAAACAAGAGCAATATAAATATGCTTACGAATTTAGGGCTAAAGAAAACCATTTAAGCAAAGAGGAAACAGACAAATTTTTGATTGAAAATATGGGAGAAAATTCAAGGTATGTTTATATGCATCAACATATAGAAAAATAATAAAACGGCACTTTTATACATAGCAACATGATATAAGAGTGCTTATATTTTAAGGAGTATATATGAAATTAACAGGAAAACTTGCAGATATAAGTAAAGATTTTATAACAAATAAATTAAAAATAACATTTTTTATAAATCAGCAAGTAGATGATTTTGAAGAAATAGAGAATGTAGAATTGCTTGATATAGAAGCAAAAAAACATAGAAATAAAAGAAGTTTAGACGCCAATCGGTTATTGTTGGCTATTGCTTGGCAAACTTGCTGAAAAAATGAATATGAAAGCAGAAGAAATATACAAAATGGAAATAAAAGAAATTGGAGCTTATGAAGTATTACCAATTAAAAACGAGGCAGTAAAACGATTTAAAGAGAGCTGGCAAAGAAATGGCATAGGTTGGATTTGTGAAGAAATTGGAAAAAGTAAAATAGATGGCTATACAAATTTAAAAGCATATTACGGAAGTTCAACTTATGATAGTAAAGAAATGTCAAGATTAATAGATAGTATAGTAGAAGATTGTAAACTGCAAGGAATACCGACTGATACACCTGAACAGATAGAAAAATACAAGGAGATGTGGAAATAATGAATAAACAAGAAGCTTTAAATTTTGTGAATGAAAGAATATCAACAATGACATATGATGGGACATGTAGTAAAGAAGTATTTGATGAATGTATAGATTTTTTAAAATATGCAAAGAAAGCGATTGAAGCTTATGAGTAAACGTAGTAATTGGTGTGAGTTTGATATAAAAACAAGAAATTTAATATACAACAGAGATAAAAAGCGTTGTATATATTGTGGTGGAAGATTTGGTTTGGCAATAGCACATATATTTGTAAATAGATCACATGGTGGTAAAGGGTGTAAAGAAAATGGAGTGCTATTGTGTACCAAGTGTCACAATGATTTAGATAATGGAAATAATGCAAAAAAAAGACAAGAAATAAATCAATATTGCATGAATTATTTATATGATTTATATAAAGATATTGATAGAAAAAGTTTAATATATGATAAATGGGGTGGTATATATGAAATATAGATTAGAAATACCGTTGAAACTTCCAAGCTTAAATGATTATATAAAAGTTTGTAGAGAAAATAAATTTGCAGGAGCAAGTATGAAAAAAAATATAGAAAATGATTTAGCTTTTTTTATTAACAAACTTCCAACATTTAAAAATCCAATCAGAATAAAATTCACATGGGTAGAAAGTAATAAAAAGCGTGATTTAGATAATATTTCTTTTGCTAAAAAGTTTATATTAGATACTTTAGTAAAGTGTGGAAAAATGAAAAATGATAATAGAAATTATGTTGTAGGTTTTACAGATGAGTTTGAATATGATAAAGAAAATAAAGTTATTTTAGATATAGATGAGGTATAATTTATGCAGGAAACAGTAATATATAATCCAGTGTTTAGTGGTACACAATATGAATATCATGAGTGTTCTCAATGTATGAAAAGTATAGATTTGATGGAATACTCGGGTCGTGTTAAGCAAATAAAATATTGCCCTTTTTGTGGCAAAGAAATTGTGAGATATGGAACTCCAATATTTAAAAAAAATCCATCATTTAAATGGCTTGAAAAATACAAAAATATACTTGATTATACTGATCAGATATTAGAATATGAAATACATTGTAAGTTATCAAAAGAGCAACAAAACGAATTAATAAAAAAATGCAAATTTGGAATTGAATATTTTGGATCACCTATCAGATGGAATTGCAATTATAATACTTGCAAAATAATAGAAGAAGTATGTTACAGAAAGTTACATTATACTAGTTTAAAAAAATTAAAAAATAAATTTGAGGTGTAAATATGGCTAAAAGAATAATATTTTTAAAAAGTTATAACAATTTTGACTTATTTGGAGTATACAAAGATAATAAGTTTTTGTACAGAATAACAAAAGATAGGTTTGAATTAAAAGAAGAAAGGAAAAAAGACAGATGTTTATAAATTAAAAAGAAAAATCAATGGGGGTAGTTATATGTTAAGTGATAGGTATGTTAAAATAATTTATAAAATTATAGAACATTATGGAGAGGAACATCAAAAAAGGAAAGTTATTGAAGAATTACAAGAATTAATTGAGGAAATAAAAAAAGATTTAGCAGGTAATTACAATGAAACAGATATGACACTTGAGTATTCAGATGCACTTGTTGTATTAATACAATTAGCAATTATAAAAGGTTTATCAGCTGAAAAGATAAAAGCTGGTATTGAATATAAATTAGAAAGACAAAAAATCAGAATGAATAATGAAAAAAACAAAGATTTAAATTGTATGAGTGATTAAGGAGCTGATAATATTGAGTAAAGCAGATGAACTTTTTGACAAAGCAGATTTTAATAAATATGAATATAATGGCAAAATAGAATATTTAAGTAGAGAAAAAAGCCACGAAATAATATTTTATTTAAATACAAAGTTAATAGAAAGTAGATGTGGAATAGGTTCTGAATATATAACAATGCAAGAACTACAAGCAATAAATGAAAAATGTAAAGAATTACGGATGGATGGAGGAATAGTGTATGAGAGAAATAAAATTTAGAGGAAAATGTAAAGAAAAATGGTTATATGGAGATTTTATACATCAAGATAAATTTAATAGAGCTATGATTAAGCAAGATAATTATACGACAGTAGTTGATGTAAATACTTTAGGGCAATACACAGGCTTAAAAGATAAAAATGGTAAAGAAATATATGAGGGAGATATTGTAAAAATTGAATATATACAAACAACAGTTATAAAAGCAGTTATAAAATATAAACGTGCAAGTTTCTATGGAAGTACATTTGCAGATGATTGGGAATTAGATGAATATTGTGAAGTTGAAGTAATAGGAAATATATACGATAATCCTGAATTATTGGAGGAATAGATTATTTTAGAAAGAGGTGTAACGATGAGTGAAATAGTATATGCAATAAAAAATAAAGAAGGTAATTATGCAACTTATGGTAGAACCGAATTTAAAGACAGATTAAGATTTGCAAAAATATATAAAAGCAAGAAAACTGCATTACAACATTACTTCAATAACACTGGAAATTATAACGATTTAAAGTTAGTTAAGATTGAAATAAAAATATTAGACGAAGAAGAATTAAAACCAAATGAATTTTTGGAGAATAGGAGGTAATTATGAGTGAAGAGTTTAGCTTTGAAGTAAAACCAGAATCAATTGAAGAACTAAAAAAAGCAATAAATTATGATGAACTAAACGAGATAAGTAAAAGATTTAATAATGGTACAGAAACAGAAAATGACATTATAAACCATTGTAGAAATTATGGAATTGAATTTGAAAATGGTAATCAATTATTTGTAGTAGAAAAGAAATATTTTGATAAAGTTGTAGACTTATACCAAAAAGAAAAAGAGAAAAATAAAGATATAGAAAGATATAAGAGAATTGCAAATAAAAAATTAGATGATATAGAAGAATTTAGAAAAAATGAATGTAATCATAGATGTATTAAAGATGCAGAACTAAAGGAATTTAAAGAATATATTTTCAATAACTATATCAGCAAAGATAAAATAAGAGAAAAAATAAAAGAATATGAAGATTTTTATAAAGAATATCCAATAGAATTTAGAAAATATAAAATGCGCCCAATTATAGTTGTTTTAAAAGAACTATTAAAGGAGAAATAAAAATGAATGTAGAAGAATTAAGAAAAATTGCAAAAGAAGAAGCTTCAAAGTTTATAATGGAAAATTTAAATAGTGCAATAATATTTACATATATACAAAATTTAGAAAAAGAAATAGAAGAGTTGAAAGTAATTAATCAAATGCAAAAATATAGGATTGAAACAATAGATGAAAGAGAACTTGTCAGTAAAGATAAAATAAGAGATTTGATAAATAAGGACGCATTTGAAGTGAATACTAAAGAATATGGAAATATTGAAGTGATTGATATAAATAATATACATGAACTATTAAAGGAGAAATAAATAATGTTAGATGAAGAAAAGAAAGCGATAGAAAAATTAAAAGAAGAAAAGAAAATAGGAATATATGAGGTAATAAGAACTTTTAAAAAAGAAGGAATTGAAAATTTTGTTATAACACGAAAAAAATACATAGAAACAATATTAAATTTAATAGAAAAACAACAAAAGGAAATAGAAGAACTAAAAAAAGACAATAATTATCAATGTGAAGAAAGATGTAGATTAACATTTGAATTACAAGAAACAGAAGATAGATTATCAAAAATAGAATTACAATTATTAGAGGAGGAATAAACAATGATTGAGTTTACTAGATTACTTGATGAAATAATAAAAACAAAACGAAAGTTAAGAAAAATAAAAAAGAGATACAAAGCTTTTTGTAAAATAGAAGAAATATCAAAATTAAATAATTTGAAAATATTAAAAAATGAAAATGAAGAACTGATAATTAAAGGCTTTTTAGATGATTTAGATTAAAAATGAATTTATTGAAGGAGAAATAAACAATATGAGTGATTTAAAAATATTTACTAGTAATATAGAAAAACAAGCGACACAACAAATAGATTTATTACTACAACAAGAACCTTTTAAAAATTGTAAAGTTAGAATAATGCCAGATGTGCATGCAGGTAAAGGTTGTGTTATAGGTTTTACGGCAGATTTAGGAGAAAAAGTAATACCGAACATTGTTGGGGTTGATATTGGTTGTGGTATGTTATGTGTTGAGCTTGGTAAAGTTGACATAGATTTAGAAAAATTTGATAAAGTAGTGAATGATTATATACCAGCAGGCAGAAATATAAGAGAACTTAATATTGAAAAATTCGATAGTATAAATGAGTTATATTGCTTAAGAGAATTAAAAGAAACAAAGAAATTTAATAGAGCAATAGGAACTTTAGGTGGTGGAAATCACTTTATAGAATTAGATATAGATGTTGATGAAAATAAATATTTAGTTATTCATACAGGTAGTAGAAATATGGGTAAACAAGTAGCTGAATATTACCAAAATTTAGCTATTGAGTTATGCTCTGGCAAAGAAGAAATGTTTGAAAAGAAAGAATACATTATAAGAACATATAAAGAGCAAGGTAGAAAATTAGAAATACAAAAAGCCTTAAAAGAACTTGAAAAAGAATACAAAAATAATAAACCTAAACTACCAAAAGAACTATGTTACTTACAAGGCAAATACAGAGAAATGTATTTACATGATATGAAAATATGCCAAGAATATGCAAGTTTAAATAGAAAAATGATTGCTGGTAGTATTTTAACTATGTTATTTGGCAAATCTGCTTTCACATTAGTTAACATAAAAGAGCAAAATATAAATAAAGCAAAAGAAATAAATGTTAGCAAAAGTTTAGCTTTTTTTGAAACAATACATAACTATATATCATTTGATGATAATATTGTGCGTAAAGGTGCTATAAGAGCAAATAAAAATGAAATTGTATTAATACCAATAAATATGAGAGATGGTTCAATTATAGCAAGAGGAAAAGGCAATGGAGATTGGAATAACTCTGCACCTCATGGAGCAGGTAGGATAATGTCAAGAATGAAAGCTAAAGAAACATTTAATTTAGAAGAATTTAAAGAAAGTATGCAAGGTGTATATAGTACAAGTGTAGTAGAAGAAACAATCGATGAAGCACCATTTGTATATAAGCCTATGCAAGAAATAATAGATAATATACAAGATACAGTAGAAATAGTAAAGATTATAAAACCGATTTATAATTTTAAAGCTAAAAATTAATAGGAGGAATAAATAATATGGGTGATCAAAAAGGATATACAAAAGAATTTACATTTGTATGTAAACCGATTGAAAATGTAGAAGATGTAAATAAAATTGAAATTGACTTTGAAAAAGAATATAAAAAAATGCAAAGTAGATATAATAAATTGCTTGATGAAAATAAGAAGTTAAATAAAGCATTAGTTAATCTAGCTTTAAAAGTAAAATAGGAGGAATAAATAATATGAAAAAAAAAGAAATATATCCAAAGACTAAAAGGGTTAAGTGTGATAATAATTATTTCCAAATAACCGAAAAATTAGATGGTAGTAATTTAGTTATATTCAAGTTAAATGATGAATTGTATTTTGCACAAAGAAATAATATATTTAATATAAACGAAATAGAAGAAAACAAAGATAAATTATATAAAGGATTATATCAATGGATATTAGATAATAAAGAAGTCTTACATCAAGAAATAAATGAAAATAGTGCTATATGTGGCGAATGGATAGGAATGGGTAAAATAAAGTATCCTGTTGATGAATTTGATAAAAGATATTATATGTTTGCAAAAGCGAATGTATATGATGATTTAACTTTAACAAATATTATCTATGAACATGAGTTGTTTATATATCCATTTGTTAGTCAAAAAATACCTAACTTTATTGGTATAGTACCAGTAGTAAAAGAAATAAATGTAATACCCAATAAAGAGTATTTAGATAGCATATATAGCAAATACATTGAAAAAGTAAATAGAAATGTTGAAGGATTTGTTATTAATTATGAAAATATAATTAGTAAATATGTCAGAATGAAAAATGGAAAAATGCAAGAACATTTTGACAGAGCATAGGTGGTGATATAAATGAAAAAATACATATACACAATAATACTAACATGTTTATTTATACTTAATGCAATTTTATTTATACTTAATGCAATAGCAGATGAAAAACAAAAAGAATATTTAGTTAATGAATATAAAAAAGTACAAGCTAGTAATACAGAGCTAGTTAAAGAGAATAAAGATTTAAAAGAAATGAATTTGCATTTGACTGAAGAAAATATTTCAATTGGAAAAGAGTTAGAAAAATTAAAGGGGGAGATGTAATGGAATATATGCCAAAGAAAGACTGTTTTGCATATGATGATGCACACTTTGATTGCAAAGCATTAGATAAATTATATTGTACTAATGAAAAATGTAATTTTTATAAAACACATGAAAGAAATGAAAAAGAACAAAAGAAATATTCGAAATATATTTTTAGAATGTAATTTTGGAGGGGGATATATGAATATAAAAGAAGAATTAGAAAAATATAATGATTATATATCAGATATAAAGAAAATAGAAAGCGAGATTGCAAATTTAAAATATGAAGAAGTTTCTATAGCTGGAAGTAATTTTAGTATAAATGGAGATATAAAACCAAAAGGTTACATGACTTCTAACATTGAAAAGAAAGTTATTAATAATACAGACAAAATTGTAGAACTAGAAGCACAAAAATACAAAATAAAAAAACATATAGATTATTTAGATAGTTTAATTAATACTTTATCTGATTATCACAGAGAAATAACAGATTTAAAATACAAATATAATAAAACTAATAGTCAAATAGCAACTATAATGAAAAGAGAAGAAAGAACTGTTAGAAAAGCTTTAGAGAAAATCTTAGTAATTTTAGATGAAAAATGCAAAAGTTCCGTAAAAGTTCCTTAAAATTTCCGTTTTTTTACCTAGAATTTGCATTTTAAAAATAGTATAATTATAATAGCTACAATAATCTGAGTAAGGAATTTTATTTTATTTTGGATCTCTTGTTAATAGAATAAAAAGCATTGGTAGTATGCTAATTACTACCACCACGGTGATATATCTATTATCACCTCCTTTCTGAATGCATACTAAAGAAATTTCCTTTAGTTTCATATATCAACCTCGACGTAGTCCAACATGGGCTACTTTTTTAATGCCAATCTCTCCTAACAAGATGGGTAATAAAAAGGTAGTTGATGAATTATGACAAAAGAAGAATATCGAGAAATTTTATGCAAACACTGTATAAGATACAATTGTAAAGAAAATATATGTGAAATAAAAAAAGATACATACAAAGTATATAAATGTACTGAGTATGTGTCTATTTTTATATGTAATAGTAAGAATTGCAGGGAATGTGGAAAGTGTAAGGAGTGATTTATATGGATATTGAATTATTGGAAATAAAAAAGAAAATACTTAATTTTTGCAATAAATATCAGATTAAAAATTTTACTGTATATTTGCAACAAGAAGAACAATGTGCAGACAATGAAAAAGTACAACTTATAACAAGTGATGTAAATTTAGAAATTGAAATTTAGGCGTGATTTAAACAAAGCAGGTGAGGTGAATTGGCAAAATATGACTGGATAGAATTAGAGAAAGAATACATATTAAGTGATTATAAAAGTGTAAGTTCATTTCTTAAAGATAAGGGAATAAGCAATAATGGAACTACAAGAAGACATACATCAGGTTGGAAAGATAAAAAGCGACAAAAGGAAGACAAAAAAGCGACAAAAACAATTGAAAAAATAATTGAAAAACAATCTAATGAAGATGCAAATACAATTGTTAAAATAAATGATGTTGCAAACAAACTTCTATCTAAGATAATGGATGCAAATATAAATGATAATAATGATATAAAAAAACTTACATCTGCACTTAAAGATTTAAAAGATATAATACCACAAAAACAAGAAGATGAAGAAGATAATAGTTTCGTTGAAGCTTTAAATGGAAAAATAGAGGATATATGGGATGAAAAAGAATAAAGGGAATTTTCAATGGAAAGCTTTTTCAAATAAGCAAATGAAATTGTGGACGTGGTGGAATGAAAAATCACCTGTTTATAATATGGATGGTATTATAGCCGATGGAGCGGTAAGAAGTGGAAAAACTGTAGTGATGGCTCCTAGTTTTGTTATGTGGGCTATGGAAAACTTTGATGAATGTGATTTTGCAATATGCAGTAAAACAATAGGTTCTTTAAAAAGAAATGTATTAAATACTTTAAAGAAACAGTTACATTCACTTAAATATAGATATGAGCATAAAAGAAATGAAAATTTGCTAATTGTATCAAAAAATAACAAGACAAATTATTTTTATTTGTTTGGTGGGAAAGATGAAGCTAGTCAAGACTTAATACAAGGTATGACTTTAGCAGGGATATTCTTTGATGAAGTTGCATTAATGCCATATAGTTTTGTAGACCAAGGCTTAGCTAGATGTTCAGTCGAAGGTTCAAAATTTTGGTTTAATTGCAATCCTAAAAATCCTAAGCACTGGTTTAAACTTGAATTTGTAGATAAAATTAAAGAAAAGAATTTGTTATATTTACATTTTACTATGGAAGATAATTTAACATTGTCTGAAGCAGTAAAAGATAGATATAAAAGAATGTTTACAGGAGTATTTTATAAAAGGAATATACTTGGTCTTTGGTGTACGGCTGAGGGAGCTATATATGACGTTTATATAAACAATAAAGATAGTTTTTATACAGATGAACCTGATTTTGATTTTATACAAATTGGTATGGATTTTGGAGGAAATGGTTCAGCACATACATTAGTTGCAAGTGGAATAAAATCAAATTACTCTAAACTTACAGTATTAATAAGTGAAAGAATACCTGCCACTGGAGTTACACCAGACCAATTAATAAATATAGTGAAAAACTTTATAATAAGGGTGCAATTTATGTATGGAAAAGTAGGCTATATATATCCTGATAGTGCAGAACAAACACTTATAAACGGTATAAAAGAGATGTGTTATAAAGAATTTCCACATATAATTGTAAGAAACAGTATAAAAAATGAGATAATAGATAGAATCAGATGTACTACAATGCTTATGGCTTGTGGTATATTTTTTATGACTAAAAATTGTAAAACTTTAGAAGAAGCTTTTGAGAATGCAGTGTGGAATGATAAACCAAAAGAACAAGGAAAAGATGAAAGACTTGATGATGGTACATCAGATATTGATACATTAGATGCATTTGAGTATAGCTTTGAAAAATACTTAAGAGCATATGTAAGATATGCAACTAGTAAGGTAGCATAAAGGAGATTATAATATGTTTGAAAAAATAAAAGAATGGTTTTTAAGGGGGATAGACAAAATGTTAAGTAAATCTACAGTAGAAGAAGCTTTAAAAGTAAAAACAGCTGTATCTAATGAAATGGATAGAGCTATGAATTTATGGCTTAAAATATTTACTAATAATGCACCATGGCTAAAGGAAGATGTGAAAAGTTTACAGTTAGGTGCAAGTATAGCTGAAGAATTTGCCAGACTTATTACTTTAGAGATGAAATCAGAGGTAACAGGTAGTAAAAGAGCTGATTATATTAATGGAGTATATCAAGAAGTATTAGAAAAATTAAAATCAGAACTAGGGTTATATAATGCTGTAGGTGGAGGTTTCTTTAAGCCATATATAAAAGGAAATAAATTTTATATTGACTATGTTCCGCAAACAGATTGTAAACCTCTAAAATTTGATAATGCTGGTAATATAACAAGCATCGTATTTTCTTCACAGATAGTCAAAGGAGAAAAAATATATACAAGATTAGAAACACATACGCTTGAAGATACAGATTACATAGTAGAAAATAAAGTATATGTTACTAGTACTTATAATAGCTCTATGCTTGGAAAACAAACATCTTTAAATGAAGTTTCAGAATGGTCTGATTTAAGTGAAAGAGTAGTAATACAAGATATAGAAAGGCCACTTTTTGCTTATTATAAAGTACCGCTTTCAAATAATATAGATCCTAAATCTTGTCTAGGTGTTTCAGTATATAATAAAGCAATAGATAGTATAAGAAAAGCTGACATTCAAGCTGCAAGATTAGATTATGAATACGAAAGTGCCGAAAGAAGTGTTTATGCTAATATAGATGCATTAAGACATGAAGATGGAACTGCAAAAAGAAGTAAGATAGTTAAAACTTTAGATGTACAAGATAGTAATTTTTATGAAGAATTTAGTCCTAGCGTTAGAGATGAGGCGTTCATAAGAGGTGAAAATAAAATAAAACAAGAAATAGAGTTTCAATGCAATTTAGCATATGGAACTATTTCTGACCCTCAAGCAGTTGATAAAACAGCTACAGAAATAAACGCAAGTAAACAACGTTCGTATAGTTCAATATCACAAATGCAAAATAGTTTAGAAAAAGCTTTAAAACATTTAGTATATATTTTAGATGTTTATTGCGATTTATACGAATTGTGTCCTGCAGGAGAATATGAAGTATCAGCAGAATGGGATGATAGTATAATAGTTGATACAGAATCAGAACAAAGAATAAGACTACAAGAGACTAATTTAGGTTTAGGAAGTAAACTTGACTATTTGTGCTGGCGATATCGGACTTACCGAGGAACAAGCACAAGAAAAGCTTGACAGAATAAAACAAGAAAAATCTGAAAATGAGATATTTGACGAGGAGTGATATAAATGTTAACTCCTGATTATTTAAAAAGTGTATCAGCTGATGCAATTAAAATATATGAAAGATTAGAAAATAGTATAATTAAAGATATTGTAAGAAGACTTAAAGATACTAATTTTGAAATGACAGAAAGTGCAAGATTTCAAATACAAGTGGCACAAGAGGCTGGTATGTTGTATGATGAAGTAATATCTAAAGTCGCTAGTTATAGTGATGCTAGTCAAAAGGTAATAAAAAAGATATTTCAAAATAGCGCAATAGTTGCGTTAAAGTACGATGATGAAATATATAGAAAACAAGGATTAAATCCTATCCCCATAAAACAACAAACAACAATGTTAAATGTATTAAAAAATACTCTAGCTAAAACAAATGGCAATCTATATAATTTAACTCTTACAACAGCTAATACAAGTCAAGAAAAATTTATTGAAGTATGTAATGATGCATATATGAAAATTGCAAGTGGAGCATTTGATTATAATACTGCTATTAAACATGCAGTAAATAGCTTTGGAGATGGTTTGCAAGTTGAATACAATAGTGGATATAGATTAAATATAAAAAGTGCAGTAAAAAGAGCAGTTATGACTGGTGTAAATCAAACGTGTTTAAAAATGCAAGAAATAAGAGCCGAAGAAATGCGGTTGCGATTTAGTTGAAGTAACGGCACATGAAGGAGCTAGACCTGAACATGCTGAATGGCAAGGTAAAATATATAGCAGAAGTGGAAAAAGCATAAAATATCCTGATTTAGTTGAAGCAACTGGTTATGGTACTGGCCCAGGACTTGGTGGTTGGAATTGTAGACATTCAATGTTTCCGTATTATGAAGGTATGGGTAGAGTATATTCTGATAAAGAATTAGAAGAGTTGAAATCTAAAGAAGAAAATGATATAATAGAAGAAAAAGAACTATCATTAGAAGAATGCAAAAATGTCATTGAAAAACATAATATAAAATTTATTGAAGAAGATTTAAAGGTACTAGACTTAAAATTATTATCTGATAATACTAAACAATTTGACAAACTTCTGAATAAATACCCAATTATGAAAGAATATATAGCAAATAAAAATATGCATTTTGGGGCTGAATCCTTTGCTAATAAAAGTACAGTAGCAGCATTTAGAAATGGATTAGATTACAAAAATTTAAGTATTCACCTATCAAAAAATAAATACAGTAGTTATGATTCATTTATTAAAATGGAACAAAATGAAGTATATATTTTTCATAGTATGCCTTGTGCTGATAATATGTTGAGTGTGTATTCAATAACTCATGAATTTGGGCATTTTATAGAAAATAAATTTATTGATGAATATAATAAAGAACATATGGCTGAATTTATGAATATGAAAACAAGAGCTTTGAATGCTAAAACAATAAGCCAATCCAAAAAAATATTTAAAGATTGGGAAAAGAAAATATCTAATGAAGTTGCAGATCAAATTTATGATATAGCAAAAAGTAAAAATAAAGATTTTAAGTTTAAAGAAAATTTAAGTGAATATGGAAAAATAAATAGTATGGAATTATTTGCAGAAACATTTGCTAACATGGAATGTGGCAAACCAAACGAACTCGGTGAAGCAATGAGAGAGTTTTTAAAACGAAAGGGAATAGTATGAGAATTAAACCAAATTTTGATGTAAAAAAGTGGTGCACATATAATGAAGAAAAATATGAACTTGAAATAAAAGAAAATGCACCCAAAGATATAAAAGATAAATTTGAAAAATGGAAAAATGATTATCACTATTTAGATAAATAAAAAATTAGTTTTTAAGAGATTAGAAGTAAAATTCTAGTCTCTTTTTATATGTCCGCAATGACGTAAATCTACGTGAGCAAGCAGATACGACCTGCGTAATAAAGTGTAGCAAAAGAAAGGATTAAGTATGAAAAGAGAATTTTTAAAAGGACTAGGTCTTGAAGATACTGTTATAGACCAAATAATGGATGAAAATGGAAAGGATATCAACAAGGCTAATGAAAAAGTAAAAACTCTCGAAGCTGAAGTTAATAATACAAAAGAATTATTAACTAATGCAAACAAAGAAATTGATAGTTACAAATCAATGGATATTGAAGCTATCAAAAAATCTGCTGAAGACTACAAAACAAAGTTTGAAACAGCAGAAAAAGATTATCAAGCTAAAATTCAAGAAATTGAGTATAACAACAAGCTTGATAAATATGTAGGTACATTAAATTTAAAAAATGATATCTACAAAAAAGAAGTTATCTCTAGAATTAAGGAAAAAGAACTTAAATTTGATGGAGATACATTACTTGGTGCTGAAGAACTAGTAAAAGGATTCAAAGAGCAATATGCTGATGCATTTGTTGATTCCAAATTAAAGCCAAGTTTTGCTGATACAACACCAGGTACACCAAGCAATTCTTCAGAAAATACATTAAGAATTGCAATGGGATTAAAGCCAAAAGAATAAGGGGGAATAAAAATGGCAAATACAATAGCATTATCAAAAAATTACATACCTTTACTAGATGAGGTATACAAAAAAGCATCTTTAACATCTGTATTAGACAGTGATACATCTACTGCTAGACAAGGAGCAAATGCAAATGAAATATTAATACCAAAACTTGACATGGACGGACTAGGAGACTACTCTAGAAATAGTGGTTATACAAAAGGTGATGTTAAGTTAACATGGGAAACTGTTAAATTTAACTATGATAGAGGTAGAAAATTTGAAGTTGATACTATGGATAATGAGGAAACTGCAGAAATAGCTTTTGGAAGACTTGCAGGCGAATTTATGAGAGTAAAAGTAGCACCTGAAGCAGATGCATTTACTTTTGCTACATTAGCAGGAATAGATGGTATTTCTAAAGTATCAAATGGGGCTACACTTTCAACAGGCTCTGATGTAATGGATGCATTGAAAGTTGCTTTAGATAAAATGGATGAAGATGAAGTTCCAGAAGAACAAAGAATACTATTTATAACACCAACATTACTATCTAGTATAAAAGCACTTGATACAACAAAATCAAGAGAATTACTAGATGGTTTTGCTCAAATAGTTAAAGTACCACAAAGTAGATTCTATACTGCTATTGATTTACTTGATGGAACAACATCAGGAGAAGAAGCTGGAGGATATAGAAAACATGTATCAACAGGAGCTTCAGATGCAGCAGGCAAAGATATTAACTTTATGGTTATTCATAAACCAGCTATACTAAAATACAATAAACATATTGCATCAAATATTATAACACCAGATGAAAATCAAAATTCTGATGCTTGGATGCAAAAATATCGTAAATATGGTTTAGTAGATGCATATGAGAATAAAGTAGCTGGAATTTATTTACATCATAAAGCTTAATTGGAGGTGTTTATATGGCAACTACAATAGGTTTAGTAATTAAAGAAGAAAAGAAAGTTGAAGCAAAAAAAGAAAATAAAGCTGAAACAAAAAATAAAAAATAGGAGTTGATAAGGTATGCTTAAATACATAAACAAAGAAGAATATATTGAGTTGTTAGGTGCTGATGGCATACCTGATGACTTTAATAATTTAGTGATTAAAGCAAGTAGCTATATTAATAGACGAACTTTCGGAAGAATTGATATAGAAAATATTTCTGAAGAAGTCAAATATGCTACTTGCTTAATTATTGAGTTAGAAAATAAAGCTAATATCCAAAAACAAGAAATCGGAAATATTAAATCGCAAAATATTGAAGGATGGAGTGAAACATATTCTACATCTGAAGAAATAGATTCAAAACTAAAATCTGATAAAGAAGACATAGTAAAAGAGCAGTTGTGGAATGTAATTGGAAAAGATGGTAATTATTTACTATATAGAGGTGAGTAATTATGAACAAAAGATTTTTTATACATCAAATAACTGTATATCATTTTGATAGTGATGAGGATATTTCTAAAATTTATTTTAAAGGAGTTTATTTCAGACATAACAAAAAAATTAACAGAATTGATAAAGGTGTTGAAATGGCCAGTATAGGCACAATCTATATACCTACAACTGATGATATAAAAATAAAGGAAGATGATTATATAGTTGAAGGCATAATAAAGGATGAATTTGACTTATTATCATTACAAAGTAAATACCAAGTGTTTAAAGTTGTAAGTATTGATGATAATAGAAAAGGAAGTTTACAACATTTTAAAATAGGAGTTGCTGAATAATGGCAAGTGGAAATTTTAAAACTAGAGTAGATATAAAGCCTGTAGCTGAAATATTAAAAAGACATGGTTTGCATCAGGGTGGTGCTGTTACTTTAAAATTGCGAGATGATGTTGAAAGATATTCTAATCCTTATATTCCAATGAAATCGCATTATTTAAAAGATGACAGTATTAGTCATCCAAATGCATACTCAATAAGATATAATACACCTTATGCACGATATCAATATCACGGTAAAATAATGATAGGAAAAGCTCCAAAGCAGGTTACAAACAAAGATCTAAAATATCATGGAGCGCCTAAAAGAGGTGCTTTTTGGGATAAACGTATGTGGAATGATAGGGGAAAAGAAATATGTAATAATTTGGAGGTGTTTATAAAACAATATGTCAGATAAATCTAATATAGAAATTATAAAAGAATATATAGAAACTTGTCCATTACTAAAAAATGGAAAAATAAATGTGGATTACTTAAAAGATAAGCCACAAAGTTATTCTATTGATATAACGCCAAATAATCCAATATATAAAGAATATAAAGATGGTACTAAATTGAAGCAAATAACCTTTGATTTTACTGTACAAGCTCCTTTATCAACACAAGTTATAGTAAATCTTGCTAACAGTAAATTTTGTGAAGATTTTATGAATTGGATAGAAGTAAATAATAGAAAAGAAATTTTGCCTAATATTACAGGGATACAGTGGATAAAATGCACAAGTCCAGGTTATATTTTAGGTAAAACTGAAACTACAGCCATTTATATAATACAAATGCAAGTAGTTTATAGACAAGAGGCTATATAGCTTCTTTTTTATGCCAAAAAGGAGGAATTTAAAATGGCAGGAAATGAAAATGTTGAAGAAAAAATATATAACAGAGCTGACATTGTTAATTTTATGGGATTAACAAAAGATGCATCAACTTTTAAAAGAATGACAGGTTTTACTGATAATGGTAAAACTTTAAATTCTGAAACATATGAAAGAAGATATGTGGATGAAAAATCATCAAGAAAAGATGTTACAGGCTATTCAACTGAAATTGCGTATACTTTTGATAGATATACAAATAATGATGTACATGATGTAGTTGCAGATGTTCATGATTTAGAAAAAACAGGTGTAGTAGTACCTATTGTAGCAGTAAATTTCAATGAGGCTGGTGAAACAAACGGAACATACAAAGCTAGAAAAAGAAACTACGCAATAATTCCAGATAGTGATGGTGATGGAACAGATGCATATCAATATTCAGGAACATTTGGATCAAATGGTGAAATTGTAGAAGGAATAGCATCTACAACAGATGATTGGAAAACTTGTACATTTACACCCAATTAAAGCGCAGAATAATCAAACTGCGCTTGTTAACGGTATTTTGATTGAAGATTTGGAGGAGAAATAAATGATAAAAATACGTAATGTTGAATTAGATTTTGATTTTAATGATGCTGATGATATGGAAAAGCTTGAAAATGCAATTGAAAAAACACAAAAACTACTTGAAACTATTTCAGTTGATGGTAAAAAAGCTTCTGAAATTATTAGAGAAACTTGTAAATACATATTTGATTGCTTTAATGATATATTTGGAGATGATACTGATAAAAAGGTATTTGGAGACAAAACAAATTTAAATATATGTAAAGATGCTTTTGAAGATTTAATAAACGCTAGAATAGAGCAGGAAAAAGAATTTTCTGAAGAAATGAGCAACATTGAAAAGAAATATAGTCCAAATCGTGCTACAAGAAGAACTAAAAAATAATGAGTATTATAATAGATAGTTTATCAGATATTGTAAAAAATAGAATAGGTGATATAGAGTTTAATACAGACTTTAGAACATCTATGTTGTTTGAAATGCTTATGCAAGATAGAAACATAAGAAAGAAAAATAAAGTTATACAAGCTATAAGATTATACTATCCACACAGTGAACAAATAGTAGATTATACTAAAGCTGTAGAAGATATATTATGGTTTTATAGATGTGGTAAAGAATTGGCCGATTCTAACAATAGTAGTAATGAAAATAACAGAAATGGTAATAAACAAATTTATAGCTATGAGTTTGATGATAATTACATATATAGTGCATTTTTACAACAATATAATATAGATTTACAAGACGATGACTTGCATTGGTGGAAGTTTAAAGCAATGTTTGATGGACTAAGTAAAGATACTAAAATAGTAGAAATAATGGGCTATAGGGCTATAGATCTAAGAACTGTAAAAGATAAAGAAGAAAGAAAACATTTAAAAAAGTTAAAAAAATTGTATAGCTTGCCTGACATGCGAACAAGAGAACAAAAAGAATCAGATTTTGCAAGTGCTTTTTGGTAGTCGACAAATTTCGACAGCACAGAACGCTATAAAGTGATATAATAATCTCAGGAGATGATGTGAAATGAGTAACAAAATACCACTTTATATTTTAATAACAGCTAATGGTATAATAATTTTACTTCTTGGGTTCATAATTTTTAAGGATTTAATTCCAAACAAAACAGAAAGTGTAAGTAACAATAAAGTTACAAATAATACGGTAAACATAGCTAAAAATTATACAGCTGAAGAAATTATTAATTTGATGAAAGAAAAAAATGAAAAAATAGGAAAAGTAGTTGTATATACAGAAGAAACGGATAAAAATCATTTATTAGGAAGGCCTAATCAATACACTTCTAAAATACAATTTGAAGATACTAGAGTGGCTCAGTCATATTTAAATGAAGGAGAAGTAAATGGTGGAACAATTGAAGTGTTTGCTTCAAAAGAAGATATGGAAAATAGAAAAAGTTACATACAAACTATATCTTCACAATCCAGTTTGTTTACACAATATATTTATGCTAAAGGATATGCAATACTAAGATTAGAATCAGATATTACACCTGAGCAAGCTAAAGAATATGAAGAGTTATTTTACCAGGTTGTAAAATAAAAAATTTTTATTAACATTATAATGGGGTTCATAACATGAAAAAATGGTATAAATGCCCTAATTGTGGCAAAAAAATAATAAAATACAATGAAGATGCTTATTCAAAAGGCATCTTTTTTTTATGTAAGAATTGTAAAAAAGAAATAGAAATAAAAATAAAAAGTCTTTAAATTGAGCCAATGAGCCTGACTTATCTTATGAAATGAGGTGAGAATATGGCTGACGGTTCAGTTACTATTGAAGTAACACTTACAAAAGATCAACTTGAAAAAGGATTAAAAGGACTAAAATCAGATATAAATAATGCATTACCAAGCGCGAGTAAAACTTTATCAACTTTTGCAAATGGCTTTGAAAGTATAGGCAAATTAGCAACTAGTGCAGGCAAAAAAATTACAGTTGCTACAGCAGGGATTGTTGCAGGATTAAGCAGTGCTGTTAGTAGATTTGATACATTGAATAATTATCCAAAAGTTTTAAGTAATTTAGGATTTAGTGCTGAAGAAGCACAAGATTCAATAAATGAGTTATCAAAAGGTATTGATGGCTTACCTACATCGCTAGATGATGCAGCTAGTGGCGTTCAAAGATTGGTTGCAAAAAATAGTAACATAAAAAAATCAACAAAGTATTTTTTAGCTATGAATGATGCAATTGTTGCAGGAAATGCACCAGCTGAACAACAAGCAAGTGCGATTGAACAATTGACACAAGCTTATTCTAAAGGTAAACCTGACTTAATGGAGTGGAGAACGTTAATGATGGCGATGCCTGGACAGTTAAAACAAGTCGCAACTGCTATGGGGTATGTTGATACAGATGAGTTATATGAAGCTTTAAACAAAGGCAAAATATCTATGGATACTTTTATGGATGCAATTGTTGAACTTGATCAAAATGGTGGAAAAGGTATTGTAAGTTTCCAAGAGCAAGCTAAAAATTCATGTGATAGCATAGGAACAGCAATAACAAATACAGCAAACAGATTTAAGAAAGGTTTTGCAACTATTTTAACAAGTATGAACGATGCAGCAAAGAATACTAGTTTTGGCAGTTTAGCAGGAATGATAAATAGTTTTTCAACAAGTATTAAGAATTTTTTAGATAAAATTGGCGAAACAATAAAGAAAAACAAAACTTTTCAAGTGACTATCAATCAAATAAGTAACGTTTTAACTGTTCTTGATAATAAAGTAAAAAATTTAACTCCTGAACAGTTAGACAAAATAGTGACTACAATTATTAATTTAGCAAAAGCAGGACCTGTTTTATTAGCTGTTGGAAAAGGATTTAATATACTAGGTAGTTCTTTTAAAGGCTTGAGTAGTGTTGCAAGTGTAGTAGAAAAAATAGGAGGTTCGTTTGGACAGTTATCTTCTAAGCTGATGAGTTTAAGTGGAATGTCAGATAAAGTAATTGGAAATGTATTAAATATAGGTGGAGTTTTTAGTAAAGTATTTGGTATAGCTGGAATTGTTGGATTGGTCGTTGCGGGATTAGGATTACTAGAATCAAAATTTGGTGAACAAATTAATAGTATTTTAAGCATGGTTGCTGAAAAAGGTCCACAAATTGTAAGTAATTTTATTAATGGAATTGTTAGTAAAATACCAGTTTTAATCGCAAAAGGTGGAGAATTATTACAAAACTTTTTAAATGCTTTAATTACCAATTTACCTGATATAATCAAAGGTGGAATGCAAATAATTTCATCTTTAGTAATAGGAATAGCCAAACAATTGCCTACTTTAATTCCAATGGCTTTAGAGACAATAATAACAATTGTTATGAGTTTACTAGATAATATAGATTTGATAATAGATGCAGGGATTGAACTAATAATGCGGACTTGCTTTAGGATTAATAAACGCGGTACCTATTTTATTAGAAAAAATACCAGTTATAATAGAAAAGTTAGTTACAAAATTAACAGAACCTGCAATGCTAACTAAACTAATAATGTCTGGGTTAAAATTAATAGATGCTGTTGCAAGAGGTACAATACAAGCAATTCCAACTTTAATAGGTTCTATAGTTAAACTTGGAGATGTTGCATTAAATGCTTTAGTAAATGCATTTAATGGCACATGGGAAATTGGTAAAAATATAGTAATACGGAATATGGCAAGGAGTACAGAATTATGCAGGTTGGCTATGGCAACAAGTAAGAAATTTTGCAAGTAATATTGTTAATAGTATAAAAAGTGCATTAGGTATACATTCGCCATCACGTGTATTTAAAGATCAAGTAGGTAAAAATATTGCTTTAGGTATTGGTGAGGGCTTTGATGACAATATAAGTAAAGTATATAGTCAAATGAAATCAGCTGTTGATTTTGAAACGCAAAAATTAAGCACAAATTTAAGTGCTACAGCAAATGTAAATAGAAATATGAATGTAAACTTAAATCAATCAAAATCAGATGTTTATTTAGATGGAAGAAAAGTAGGTCAAAGTGTAACACCTTATGTATCGCAAACGGTAAGAGTTGGAGGTATATGATGACGTATTTAGAATATAGTAATAAGAAATTTAAAATAGTTAATTCTTATACAATTAATACTTCTAGTAGACAAGTAACTTTTTCAGATATAAATATAGACTTTACAAATAGAACTTTGGAAGATTTGCCTATAAAATATCAAGAAGCACAAATAAAAAAAGATGATAAAGTAATATATACTGGCTATGTTAATAGTTTTACATTACCTAGCATGAAACAAAGTGATAACGAATTTAGAGAACTTGAAATAAATCTATTATCACCTATGCAGCTGGCTACAAATAAAATTGTAACAATTATTGGAACATACAGTTTAAAAGATATTATAGAGAGGGCTCTTAGCCCTCTTGTTTTGGATGGCTTTGAAATTGTTGAGTTAAATGTAAGAGATGGTCAAAAGACAGTAAATTTTTTAATGCAAACAACTGAATTTGTAATGAATAGTTTATCTAATACAGAAAGTTTATGGTGGTTTATAGATGAAAATAAAAAAATTTATATAAATTCTATTGATTATCAATTTGGTATGTTACCAAAAATGATTTTAACCCATGATGAAAAAGTTAGTGGTTTATTGAGTATAACACCAAGTGTTGAAGCTGTAAATTATGCTAATGTAATTAATGTAAAAAATGCAAGAGTGTACTTTGATAGTTGGTATTATTCATATTATGATGATAAATTAAATAACAAACCATTATTTGATGCTAGAACTTTAGAAAATGGTCATAGTGTTGATTTTAAATATCCAATAGATATATCTGAAAATGCAATAAGGACTATAAAAGATAAAGCAAAAAACACAGGAATATTAGAATACGATAGTTTTTATATTCAACTAGGAAATAATAAAGATTATTATATTGCTTTGATAGAAGATGAGTTTGTAATTTCAGATGGTATTGGTTTTTCAGATGATGATAAAAGCGTTATTACATTAAAAAGAGATGAATTTTTTAAAAACTTGATAACAGGATTTACTTATAACGGAAATGATAACACAATATTAACAATAAAGAGTAGTACTGCACTAGAGTATAGAACAATGAAGTTTATAAATTCTCAAGAAATAGAACTTAATAAAGGAAAAATCACACCATCTGGAGTAATAGAAAAAACAGTTGATATGAATGAAAGGTGGTTTTTTATAGATGATTTAGTTACTGAAGTTAGAAGTCTAATGTTTAATAATTCTAATCAAACAAATATTTTAACATTAGAATTTGATGAAAATAAGCAACTAAAAATTGGAGATGTAATAAGAGTAGATTTTCCCAATTTTTTAACACAAGGTGATTATATTATAACAGATATTACGTATAGACATGCAAATGTAGAAAATTGGAAAATAATTCTTAGAAGTGCAGATATTTTAGAAAATTATATTGATTTATTTAGAGAAAAAGAGAAGCAAGAAATAAATGAACAAATTGATACAGTTGTAATATCTGAATACATAGAAGAAAAAATGAATGAAATACATGAGGTGGTTGAAAATGGCTAAGGTAAAAAATGTTAGTATAAATGTTCAAATTGGTAAAAAGGAATATTGTTTTAAAAATCTTATTTTAAACAAATTACTTAATAATTATGCAAGTTCTTTAATAGATAATTACAACGTATGGGGTAAAAGTTTGTCACATTGTTTAATAAAATTTGAAGATTTAGAGAATATAACAGAAGATACAGAGTTAACTAATGGAGATTTTGATATTTGTATTCTTAATACATCTACAGAAACAACTGCTTCAAGCAATAAAGTTACAAATAAATATGTTTGCTATACTGAAGATAATTATATATACGATTATAAAAAAAGAACTGCCATGAATGTAAAACTAAGTGATTACAACGACAAAAAAGTTTATTGGCTTGGATTTTCTTATACTTTTGCTTATCAAAGAGATGTATTAGCTGTATTAGATGTATCTAATTATGATTTATATATACAAGATGGAGAAGAGATAAGAATTACAAGAATAGATGAAATTTCCACGGATGCGATATTTACAAGTCTAAGTGAAAGTGCAACTGCTCCAATACATTTATATCCTAACGGAATACCTGGAATATTACCAAAACAAGAAATTTGGGACAGTAATCATGAAAATTCAAGAGTTATATATAATAATGCTTATGCTAAATTAATTAGTTATGGATTCAGTAACACCTCTAACACAATAGATGTCGAACATCTAATAAATAACAATTATGAGGTAAATGACAATGTATTTTCAATAAAAAATATATGGTCTCCTAAAGGATTGTATCCGAGCGATGATTTATATCCAAGTGATGATTTGTTTCCTGATAATCCTCCTTTTGATTATTTAATTTTAAGATTTAAGTTGTTTCAAAAAGTAGCAGAAGATGATGCTACATATGAAGATGTAATTAATGATAGAAAAATAATTGAAAAATTTACAGGAGCTGAATATTTACAAGCAATACAACTTAATGAACGTGGTTCTGTAGATTTAAATATAAAATACGAAAGGGGCTAAAAAGATGGATAAAATAAATTTTAAAAATTTACCTAATAAAACTACACCTATTAATGCAGAAAATTTAAATAAAATTCAGGAAAACATGGAAAAAGCTATAAATGAAAAAAGTTCACTTCCAGTTGGTGGCGATGAAGGGCAAATACTTGCAAAAGCCAGTAATCAAGATAATGATGTAGAATGGATTGATAATATAGGACAAGGTGGAGGCGATACTTTACCAATAGGAGCAATATTGCCTTTTTCAAGTGATACAATTCCAAACGGTTGGTTATTATGTGATGGTAGTGTAATAGAACAAGAAGATTATCCAGAATTATTTGAGGTTTTGGCTGGAAATTATGGAATAATAAATAGAGAAAAAATAAGGTTGCCTGATTTACGCGGGAAAGTAACAGTAGGTAAAGATAGTACAGATGCTGATTTTGATACTTTAGGTAATACTGGTGGAGAAAAAACACATACTTTGACTGTTAATGAAATGCCTAGTCATATGCATAATATTATGACTAATGCAAATTGGAATAGTTTAGATAGCACATATAATCATCTTGCAAGAGGTAGTAATGGTACAGATGAATTAAAAGATGGAACTGAATTTGGTGCAAGAGCAAGTGGTGGTTCACAACCACATAACAATTTACAACCATACATAGTAACTAACTATATAATAAAGGCAAAAATGACTATAGTAACAGTTGGCGAAGTAATACAAGAAAATGATACTGCAACAACAGAAAATGTTTATAGTGCTAGTGCTGTTGATAATAAGTTAGCACAAATAATACAAAGTGGAAGTAATGCAAATGGAAGTTATATTAAGTATAGTGATGGAACGATGATTTGTTATGGAAATTATAGTTTTAATTCAAGTAATTCTGATTATTGGGGAAATTTTTATAGAAGTGAAAACTATACTATTAATTTCCCACAAGAATTTTCTACTACACCTATTGTTAATGTAACACCTAATTCAGATGATGGTGGTATTAGTGCTGTATTAAATACTGTAAGTTTAAATACATTTAAAATGTGTCAAATAAAAAGCAAAGGCATTAACCAAAACACTGATCTATCAAATTCAGGACAATATGTAGCAATAGGCAGATGGAAATAGGAGGACTAGCTTATGAAATATAAATTAATAAAAAATAGGAAACTAGTACAAGATGAAGATTTTGCTGGTTATAATGGAGAAAACAGAGCAGAATTACTTGAGTTTGAAATACCAGAGGCATTAAGTGAATATACGGCAACTATTAATTTTGAAACAGATGATGGAAATGTTTATGATTTATTAGATAATGGTATATATACACTTAAAAATAATATAACAAAATACGACAAAGTAAGATTTTATTTAGAGTTTACCAAAGAAATAAGTGAAAATAACTTAGAAGTAATAAAGACGGAAGTGAAAACTTTGGAATTTGGTGACAGTTTTGATGTGGATAGTGAAATTACAGAAGAAGAAATAAATATAATTCAAACTATTATTACACAAGCAGGATATGCTATTACAAGAGCAAATGCAATATCTCAAGATTTAGAAAATAAAGTGGCAACAGATTATTACAGAGGTGCAACTGGAGAAAAAGGCGATAAGGGAGATACTGGTGAAAGAGGACCACAAGGTATTCAAGGCGTTCAAGGACCTAAAGGAGAAACTGGAGATAAAGGTGAGACTGGAGCTAAAGGTGATAAAGGCGATAAAGGAGACACTGGAAGTCAAGGTCCACAAGGTTTAAAAGGAGATACTGGTTCTGCAGGTGCAGATGCTAAAATTAATGGAGTTAACACTCTAACAATTGAAGCAGGAGATAATATTACTTTAGACCAAGAAGGTAGTACTTTAACTATTAATTCAACAGCAAGTGGTGGCACTTCTGACTATACAGACTTGACAAACAAGCCTAAGATAAATAATGTTGAATTAAACGGGAATAAGACAAGCTCTGATTTAGGGTTACAACCAGCGGGTAATTATGCAGAAGTGATTAATAATACGGCAACTGGAAGCATAGCACATATTGAAGATGGAGCCAATAATTATAGTATTAATAGTTTGATTACAGATATAAATCATATTCAAAATTTGCACGGATATAATAGCCCTTGGGCAGGCGGAGAAGGGAAAAATTTATTAGACCCAAGCAAAGTTTCAACTATTACCGCATATGGGTTGACTATAACATTTAGTAATAATGTTTTTTCAATATCAGGAACACCAACAACACAATCTGCGTCGTTATCATTTAACTTTGCTGATTATGGTGATTATTCACTTTCAGGGAAAAATTATGTAATACAAGCTCTTGAAAATTCAGGAACGCCTATTAAAAGCATATATGGATTTAGAACAGAGCAAGAAAAAAGAGTCGCAATAGTATTTGATAGTGTTGCGAATCCAACTATTAATACGACTTTTAAATTATCAGTATCAACAACAAGTCAAACCGTATGGAGTCCATATGAAAATATATGCCCTATTACAGGCTGGACTGGTGCAACAATAAGTCAAAGTGGAGAAGACACATCAAATCCAACAACAAGAAATATTTCATGGCAGTCAGAGGCTGGCATAATATATGGCGGTACTTTAGATGTTATAAGTGGAGTCTTGACAGTTACAGACCAAAATATAGCAAGCTATAATGGAGAAAATTTGCCATCAACGTGGATATCGGATAGAGATGTCTACAGTGTAGGAGAGACACCAACAATAGGAGCGCAGGTTGTTTATAAACTTGCAACGCCAGCAACATATCAATTACCACCTCAAGAAATAAAAACAGTGCTAGGAATAAACAATATCTGGAGTAATACAGGAAATGCAACAGTGAATTATAAAGCTGATACAAAGTTATATATTGATAATAAATTTCAATCTTTGGAAGATAGATTATCATTATTAGAAGGGTAGGTGAAAATATGACAATAATTGAAAAGAAAAGTTTAAGAAAGAAAAAAGCAATAATGAATTTAGTTAGAACTGGCGAAATGTCAATCGCTTATGCTTTAATGGAAGCAGAAAGATTAAACGATGAAGGAAAATTACTAGATATTGATTATGAAGAATTAGCAGAATATCTTGAAAGCTTACTAACACCAGAAGAAGTTGGAGAATCTGAAATAAATGAGGAGATATAACAATGAAAAAAATTAATTGGAAAGATATAGGAATCAGATGTTTAAAGACATTTATATAAATCCTTGTAATTTGATTAGAAGTAAGTATATTAATTTTATTAAACAAAGAATATTAAATATAAATTAAAAACAAAAAATAAGAGGTGGTTAAAAAATGGAAAATGAAACAATTATGGTGTTGTTAGGTTTTATAGCTACTTTAATTGGAATTATGACACCAATAATAAAATTAAACAGTAGTATAACAAAATTAAATACTACTATCGATACATTAGATAAAAATATGGCTAAAAATCAAAGTGATATAAAAGAGCACGAAGATAAATTAAACGACCATGAAACGCGCATAACTGTTTTAGAAAAGAGGTGATAGTATGAA
>CAMIVO010000015.1 GCA_946401865.1 uncultured Clostridia bacterium | reverse complement strand
CAAAATTTTAAAAATTTATTGATAAAAATTTGCTTTTTTTTTATTAATAATATATAATTCTTATAACTATAATAAGAGGGTGAAAAGGAAAATAATGGAAAATAAATTGTATGAATTAACAAATCCACAAAAGAGTATTTGGTATACAGAAAATTACTTTGAGAATACTAATATAAATAATATATGTACATCAGGAATTATATATGAAGATATTAATATTGATACTCTAAAGAATGCTATACATAGATTGGTTCAAACAAATGATAGTTTTAGAATTAAATTATCATTGCAAAATAATGTTCCAATGCAATATATAACGGATTTTGAACCTTTTGATATTGAAACTATATATATAAATAATATAGATGATTTTCATAATATTGAACAGGAAATGGTAAAAGAAAAATTTAATATAATTAATTCTGTCCTATTTAAATTTAAAATAGCTATTTTTCCAGATAAATCGGCTGGAGTTATTTTGAATCTTCATCACATTATTGCTGATTCCTGGTCTCTTGGATTAACTATTCAGAAAATAGTGCAAATATATCATTCTATTAAAAATCGGTAAAGATATTTTAACTAAAGGTTCTTCATACCTTGACTTTATAAAAAAAGAAAGAGACTATAAACAGAGTTCTAAATACCTAGATGATAAATCTTACTGGAATAATGTATTTTCTTCCATACCAGAAATAGCCACGATTCCTAGTATAGAAAATGATGTAAATACTTCTCTAGCATATAAAGCTAATCGACTAGCTTTTAACTTTGATAAAGAATTATTAAGTAAAATAGACTGCTTATGCAAAAAAAATCATTTATCGTTTTTTAATTTCCTAATATCTGTTTTTGCAATATATATAAATCGTGTTTCTAATGTTAATGATTTCGTTATTGGAACACCTATTTTAAACAGAACTGGTATCACTGATAAAAATACAACTGGAATGTTTGTTAACACTGTTCCTGTAAGATTTAATTTTACAGAAAATACATCTTTTGAAAACTTTGTTAAAAATGTTTCTCAAAATTTTATCGGAATATTAAGGCATCAAAAATATTCGTATAATACAATTCTAGAGGATATACGAGCTAAATTTCATAATATTCCTAATTTATATAATATTATTTTTTCATATCAACTAACTAAAGCCTATGATAAAGCCATAGGAAACTATAAAACGACTTGGAATTTTAACAACTCTAGTGCAAATGACCTTGCAGTACATATATATGACATTAATGATACAGGAGATATTGAAATTAATTATGATTATTTGGTTTCTAAATACTCTGAAATAGATATATCTAACATGCATAAAAGAATAATACATATAGTTTCTCAAATAGTTGAAAATCCTGATATTAGCCTAAATGATATTGATATAGTAACACCAGAAGAAAAACATAAAATATTGTACGAATTTAACAATACCGCTGTTGAATATCCTAGAGATAAAACTATTATAGATTTATTTGAAGAACAAGTTGAAAAAACTCCAGATAATATAGCTGTTGTGTTTGAAGACCAAAAATTAACATATAAAGAATTAAATGAAAAAGCTAATAGTTTAGCATATTATTTGAGAAAAATAGGATTAGATGAAAATAATATTGTTAGTTTATTTTTTAACAAATCCATAGAATCTATCATTGCAATTTTAGCTACATTGAAATGCAGTTGTGCATATATGCCTATAGACACAGATTATCCTAATGAACGTATTAATTATATGATTAATCATTCTAATTCTAAATATATACTAACTTTACAATGTTTAGAAAAGAAATTATGTAATTATTCAAACGTTATATCTATTAATTTAGATAATAGTATAATATATAAAAAAGTTGCTCCAATTCATTCAAAATCAAATTATGACAGTTTAGCTTATGTTATGTATACTTCTGGGTCTACTGGCAATCCTAAAGGAGTTATGGTGTCACACCAAAATGTCATTCGTCTTGTAAAAAATACTAATTATATTCATTTTATGCCTCATGAACGATTTTTACAAACAGGATCTATTGTATTTGATGCATGTACTTTTGAAATTTGGGGAGCTTTATTAAATGGTTATGAATTATATATAATAAAAAAACATGAACTGATTGACCCTATTCTACTGGAAAAATACTTAATAAAAAATAAAATTACCATATCGTGGATTACAGCACCCTTATTTAATCAATTAATAGAACAAAATCCAAATATTTTCAGAACATTAAGAGTTTTATTAACTGGTGGAGATGTTCTTTCTGTAAAACACATAAATAGAGTTAAAGATTCATGTCCAAATCTTACCATTATAAATGGATATGGTCCAACTGAAAACACCACATTTTCGACTTGTTTTACTATAGAAAAAAAGTATTCTTCTTCAATTCCAATAGGTTACCCAATTTCAAATTCAACTTGTTATGTTGTATCTAAAAATATGAAACTACAACCAATAGGAGTTCCTGGAGAACTATTAGTTGGTGGAGATGGAGTAAGCAAAGGTTATTTCAATTTAGCCGACAAAACCAATTCTAGTTTTATACCAAATGTATTTAGTAAAGGTACCTTATATAAAACCGGTGATTTTGTAAAATGGAATCCTGATGGAAGTCTTAACTTCATAGGTAGAATAGATAATCAAGTAAAAATACGCGGATTTAGAGTGGAAATTAATGAAATAAATCTTATAATACAGCAATATCCAAATATCAAAGAAAGTTGCATTATAATAAAAGAAATAAATAATGAAAAAGTACTATGTTGTTATTTTTCTTCTACAAACAATATAGATATAAACTCTCTTAAAAATTATTTAAAAGAGAAATTACCTTTATATTCTATTCCAACATATTATATACAAATGGATTCTTTGCCAATAAATGCCAATGGTAAAATAGATCGCAATAAACTTCCATTACCACAATATCAACTAGTTAAAACTCAAATTACAGCTCCAAGAAATAACATTGATGCAAAACTAATCGAACTTTTACATAGACTCTTAAATATTAATGATGTAAGTATTGATGATAACTTTTTTGAAATTGGAGGAGATTCTTTATCAGCCATTACATTTTGCACATATATACAAAAAGAATTTGGAATTCAACTATATGTAAAAGATATAATTGATAATTCTCAAATAAGAAAAATATCTGATATAATAAGTCGAAATAATTCTACTAATACCCAAATTGAAATAAAAAGTGTTCCTAAATCATCATTTTATCAGCTTTCTTCTGCTCAAAAAAGAATTTATTTTGCAAGTCAAATGGATGGAAATGATTCAATTCTTTATAATATTCCTGGTGGAATTATTTTTGAAAATGAATTTGATATAAAAAAATTAGAAAAATGTATTAATATTATTATTCAACGACAAGAATCTTTACGTACATATTTCGAAATTGAAAATGAAAATGTTGTTCAAAAAATAGAAAACAATATTAATTTTAAATTAGATGTTTTAGATAATGAAAACTTCGATAATATTGACTTGATTTTTAATAATTTTGTTAAACCTTTTGATTTATCAAAAGCACCATTATTCAGAGCACAATATTTAAAGTTTACTAATGGAAAGAATGCTATCTTCATAGATATGCATCACATTATTTGTGATGGAACATCTTTATCTATTTTTATTGATGAACTAGTTAAACTTTATAATAATATTACATTACCTGATTTAAATATCCAATATAAAGACTATGCAACTTATGAATATAAAAAAATAAAATCAGATTGTTTTAAAGAAGATAAATTATATTGGTTAAGCCAATTTCAAGATGACCCCCCTGTATTAAATTTACCTACTCAATTTCCTAGACTTTCTAATCATTCTTTTATAGGAAAAAAAATTTACTCCTTAATAGATAAACAAACTACTAAAAAAATTCAAACGATATGTAAAAATCTTGAAATAACGCCATATATGTTTTTACTTGCGTGCTATTATATTCTGCTTTCAAAATATACTTCACAAGATGATATTGTTATCGGCTCTCCAATTGTAGGTAGGGACATTGCAGAAACATATAATATAATTGGGATGTTTGTAAATACCCTTGCATTACGAAATAAAATTGATCAATCAGACTCATTTAAAGCATTTGTTCTTAATGTGAAGAACAATTTACTTAATACTTTTAACCATCAAACATATCCTTTTGATGAACTTGTTAAAGATTTAAATATTTCAAGGGATACTAGTAGAAACCCATTATTTGATACCATGTTTATATATCAGAATAAGGGATATCATGAAATAACAATTAAGGATATTACAGCTACATATTACATACCAGATACTAATATATCAAAATTTGATTTATCGGTTGAAGCAGTACCTCAACATAATACTATTCACTTAACTTTTGAATATGCTACTAGTTTATTTACTGAAAATTTTGTAAAGAATATGTCTATTCATTACTTAAATACTATAAATTCTGTACTAGATAATTTAGACATTCAAATAAAAAATATTGATATACTTTCTTCAGAAGAAAAACATACTATATTATATGATTTTAATAATACATCTACTGATTATCCAAAAGATAAAACTATTATAGATTTATTTGAAGAACAAGTGGATAAAACCCCAGATGATATTGCTGTTGTTTTTGAAGATCAAAAACTAACTTATAAAGAATTAAATGAAAAAGCTAATAGTTTAGCAAATTACTTAAGATTTGAAAAAAATATAAATAGAAACGATTTTGTAGGTATAATGGTTAATCGTTCTTTAGAGATGATTATATCTATCTTAGCTGTGCTAAAATCAGGTGCAGCCTATATTCCTATAGATCCAACATACCCTAAAGATAGAGTGGACTATATGCTTAAAAATAGTAATAGTAAAATACTATTAACACAAAATAAATTGTTAGATAAAATAAATTTTGAAAATAAAATTTCAATTGATTTAAAATATTCTAATATATATAGTAGGTCAAATATAAATTTAGTGAAAACTAATACATTAGATGATCTTATGTATATTATATATACTTCTGGTTCTACTGGAACACCTAAAGGAGTAATGATCTCTCATAAAGTATTTAGCAATTTTACAAATTATTGTAATAACTATGTTAAATATTTGAAAAATCCTTGTAATCAAGCAATTGTTTCTATAACAACAGTTTCGTTTGATATTTTTGCATATGAAACTCTTATCTCTTTACAAAAGGGATTAAAAGTTGTTATTGCAAATGAAAATGAACAAAATTCACCAATTTTATTAAATAAACTAATGGAAACAAATAATATTCAAATTATACAATCTACACCATCAGTTATGAATACATTTATCAATCTTATAAATGAAATGCCTATGTTAAAAAATTTAAAATATGTAATACTTGCTGGAGAACAGCTACCTCTTAATTTAGTTAAAGAGTTACATAAAATATCAAATATTGTTGTTTATAATGGCTATGGTCCAAGTGAAACATATTATTGTACTTTAACAGAAATGAATGATGAAATAATTACAATAGGAAAACCAATATACAATTCTCAAATGTATATTTTAGATAAAAATCTTCGTCCTGTACCAGTTGGTATAATTGGTGATATCTATATTTCTGGAGATTGTGTTGGAAAAGGGTATTTGAATAAGAAAGATTTAACTGAAAAAAGTTTTATCCCTAATCCATTCTTAAAAGATGTTATTATGTATAGGAGTGGAGATGTTGGTAAATATTTGGATGATGGAAATATTATCTGTTTAGGTCGTTCAGATTATCAAGTAAAACTTAGAGGGCTTAGAATTGAACTTGAAGAAATTGAAAATGTAATTCAAGAATATCCAAATATAAATAAATGCGTAGTTATAAAAAATACTATTAATAATAAAGAATTTTTAGTATGTTATTTTACTGCTATTAAAAAAATAGAAACTAATAATTTAAAACAATATATTTCAAATTATCTACCAAGATATATGATTCCATCATATTTTATTGTTTTAGAGAATTTTCCATATACTCCAAATGGGAAAGTAGATAAAAAAAATCTTCCAGATCCACAAAAATTTATTAATATTACAAATAATAATTATATTGCACCAACAACATATCTTCAAATCCAATTAGTAAATATATTTGAAAAAATATTAAACATAAGTCCAATTGGAATTACTGATAATTTCTTTGAATTAGGTGGAGATTCTCTTTTAGCTATGACTTTAAATATGGAAATATTAAAAATTTCTAATAAAATTAATTATCAAGATATTTTTAACTGTCCAACTATTTTGGAGTTAGAAAATAAAATAATTTCAATGGATAATAAACTTATGTTTAAAAAAATAGAAAATCTATCTGAAAAACATTTAGAAGTTTTAAAAAATGCACAGAAAAAATGTAAAATTACTAATTATGAAACCAATGGTATATTACTAACTGGTGCAACAGGATATTTAGGAATACACATTTTATATGAATTTATTAAAAATAGTGATACCAAAATTTATTGTATAGTAAGGGATTCACAAAAAATTCCTGCAAAAACAAGATTAAAACAAAAATTACAATATTATTTTAATAATACTTTTGAAAATCTTTTTGACTCTAGAATTTTTGTCATTTCTGGAGATATAGCAAAAATTAATTTTGGATTTACTGACAAGATATTACAAGATTTATCTAATTCAATAGATGTTGTAATAAATTCTGCTGCAATAGTTTCTCATTTTGGTAGCTATGATAAAATATATAACGCAAATGTAAAAAGTGTAGAAAATATTATTAGTTTTTGTAAAAAAAATAACAAAAAACTTTATCATATATCTACTATAGGTGTTTCTGGTTTAGATTTAGATTCAACTTATTTACTACAAAATAAAAAATATGATTTTCGCAATAAAAATATAAAAATTGATTTTGATGAATCTAGTTTATATATAGGTCAAAATTTAGAAAACATTTATATTAAAACAAAATTCGAAGCAGAAAATATGCTTTTGCAGGAAATATCAAATGGTTTAGATGCTTATATTATAAGAATGGGACATTTAATGCCAAGATATAAAGATGGTATTTTTCAAGAAAATACTTTAGATAATGAACTAATAAATAAAATGCTTTCATTTATAAAACTTGGATTTATTCCAAATTATTTATTAAAATTAAAATTTGATCTTACCCCTGTTGATGATGCTTCAAATGCAGTTTATAAATTAATAGAACATCCATCAAAATATAATAGAGTTTTTCATATATTTAACCCAGAAATGGTTAGTATACAAAAATTAGTTAAATTATTTTCAAAAAACGATTTTAAATTTGATATAACAGATGAAACAAATTTTGTAAATCGTATAAAAAAATTATTAAATAGCAAAAATACTAATCAATATTTAAAAAATATATTATATGATTTTGATAATAATTTTCATTTAAATTATGAATCAGATATTAAATTATCTGCTAAATTTTCAATAAAATATTTGAAAAAAACTGGTTTTAAGTGGCATAAAAATACAATAAATTATTTATACAAAATATTAGAAATTATAAGGAGTGTGTTATAGTATGAATTATACAACAATGAATATGACATTAATAATTTTATGTATTTTTTTGATTTTTCTTTTTACATTTATACTACATAAAAAAAATAAAAAACAATTGGATAAATCTTTTCTTGTTTCAATCGGGCTTTTAATATTTTGGTTATTGTGTGCAATTGCTCAAATTTTTGCAACAAATAAATCGAATATTAACCCTATATATTTCGATTATTTTACATATATTTCCATTTGTTTTTTACCTGTTTCTTTCTTCTTTATGGCATTAATTTTTATTAAAACAAAAATTAAATTTAAATTAAAATATTTACTACTATTCATTGTTCCAATTTTATCTTTATTGCTATTGTGGACAAACGAATATCATCATTTATTTTATGTAGTATATTCAGTTAATTTAGAATATACAGTTTATGGTCCTTATATATATATACATCTAGTATATACCTATATATTGTTCGCCATTTCATTACTAATATTAATAAAATATTCTATTAAAAATGCTGGTTTTTTCTCTAAACAAGCTGTATTGATTATTATCGGAACATTGGTTCCTTTAATTGTTAATGTATTAGGTGCTTTTCAAATTATACCAATGTCAAATTATTTGACACCTATTACATTTTCAATTACCATATCATTTTTATTTTTAGCAATTTTAAAATTTGACTTTTTAGGATCTACTCCTATTGCTTTACAAAGAATAGTTGATAGAATTTCAGATGGATATATTGTCCTAAATATAAATTATGAAATATCTGATTTTAACAGAACTTTTATAAATACATTTAAAATAAAAGATACTGCAAAAATAAGAGGATATAGTTTTTTTGAAATATCTAAACATTATAAAATAGATGAAAACCTTTTTCTTGAAGGGTTTGAAAAAGTAAATAATAATGATTTAACTGAAACTTTTGAAATAGATGTAAAAGATTTAAAAAAATCTTTTAATGTTGAAATATCCTCAATTTTAAATAACGGACAAATTCTAGGGATTCTAATTTTATTTAAAGATATTACCCAACACAAAAAAGATATGGAAACAATTAAAGATAACCAAAATATGTTAATTGAAAGAGAACGTCTATCTTCTTTAGGACAAATGATAGGTGGAATTGCACACAACCTAAAAACTCCTATAATGTCTATTTCTGGAGCTGCCGAAGGTCTAAAAGATTTAGCAGATGAACTAGATAATTCAATAGGTAATCCAATTGTTACAAATGATGATTATCATGATATTGCAAAAGATATGAAAAATTGGATATCAAAAATTAAAAGCTATTCAGAATATATGTCAGATGTAATTACAGCTGTTAAAGGACAAGCTGTAAACTTTACAAATGATGAAGAAATTAATTTTACAATAACTGAATTATTAAAACGTGTTGATATATTAATGAAACATGAACTAAAAAATGCTATTATCTATTTAAATGTTTCTGTAAAAACGGATGAAAATACTGTTATTAAAGGAGATGTTAACAGTTTAGTTCAAATTATTAATAACATGCTATCTAATGCAATACAAGCATATAATGGAAAGCCTGAACAAACAATTGAACTAATTGTTACAAGAGATAATTCCAATTGTATTATTTCCATTAGGGACCATGCCTCAGGTCTACCTGAAAAAATAAAAAATAAGTTATTTAAAGAAATGGTTACCACTAAAGGAAAAAACGGAACTGGTTTAGGACTTTACATGTCATATTCAACAATAAAAGCTCATTTTAATGGAGATATAACCTTTGAATCTGAACCTGGTAAAGGAACTACATTTAATATAATATTACCATTATAAAAAAGTATTGCATTTTGTAAAATTTATGTTTATAATAGTTGTAGTTTATTTTATATACTAAAAAGGGGGGTACTTTCTTATGAGAATAGGCAATATTCAAAATAATGATTCAAATACAAATTCTTTATATAAAATACTTGCAGTTGATGATGAGCAAGGAATTATTGATTCTCTTTCAATTTTTTTAAAACGATCTGGATATTCTTTTACTGGAATAACCAATCCAGAAGAAGCAATTGAAAGAATAAAACATGAACACTTTGATTTACTCCTTCTTGACTTTATAATGACACCTCTTCACGGAGATCAGGTAGTTGAAGAAATTAGAAAATTTAATAAAGAATTATATATACTTTTACTTACAGGTCACAAAGACCTTGCTCCACCTCTTGAAACTATAAAGAGATTAGATATTCAAGGATATTGTGAAAAAAGTGATAAATTTGATCAATTGTTGTTGTTGATAGAATCAGGAATAAAATCGGTTGAACAAATGAAAGAAATCAAATCTATAAATGATAAATTATCTGATACATATAAACAGCTTGAAAAAGCATATATGGAAAGTATTCAGACTCTTAGATATACAGTTGAAGCAAAAGATACCTATACTAGAGGTCACTCTGACAGAGTTTCAGCTATTTCAGTATTAATTGGAAAAGAATTAGGTCTTTCTAACGAAGACCTTCGAAGACTTGAAATTGGTGGTCTGTTCCACGATATTGGTAAAATTGGTGTACCAGATTCAATATTGCAAAAAGAAGGTAAACTTTCTGAAAATGAATATTCTGAAATAAAAAATCATCCAACAATTGGAGCTCACATCCTTTCCACAGCTTCAATTTTCCAAGATATTTTGCCTATTGTAAAATATCACCACGAAAGATATGATGGAAAAGGATACCCTGAACAATTATCTGGAGAAAAAATCCCATTTTTAGCTAGAATTACTGCAATTGCAGATACTTTTGATGCTATGACTTCAAGAAGATCATATAGAGATTCATTACCTATAGAAACAGTTATTTCCGAAATTGAAGGTTGCAAAGGCACTCAATTTGATCCAGAAATAGCTACTGTCTTTATAAATATACTTAAAAATTCTCCTGAAAAAATAAAAGAAATTCAAGAAAAATATAAAGAAGCAGTTATTCAATAAACTGCTTCTTTATATTTTCATACTTAATCCTACTTTATGTCTTTCTTGGTCAATTTTTATAACCTTAACTTTAACAATATCTCCAACAGAAACAATTTCTGATGGATTTTTTATAAATTTATCACTCATTTCTGATATATGAACTAATCCATCATATTTTACTCCAATATCTACAAAACATCCAAAATCGATTACATTACGTACAGTACCATTAAGTACCATGCCTTCTTTTAAATCCTCAAATTTTAAAACATCACTACGTAATATTGGTTTTGGCATTTCGTCTCTTGGATCTCTTCCTGGCTTAGAAAGTTCCTGTATAATGTCATTAAGTGTCATTTCTCCAATATTTAGCTCTTTTGCCATATTTGGAATATTTACCGTTTTTAGTTTTTCTCTTAATTCTAACACCTTCTCTTTGTTTCTTAAATCCTCAAGTTTAAATCCAATTTTATCTAGTAATTTTTCTGCTACTTCATAACTTTCAGGATGAACAGCTGTCATCTCAATAGGATTTTTACCATCCATTATTCTTAAAAATCCTGCACATTGTTCAAATGCAACCTTCCCTAGCTTAGGAACTTTTAGTAACTCTTTTCTTGTTTGAATTTTTCCATTTTCATCTCTATATTTAACAATATTCTTAGCCAATCCTGCATTTATTCCTGAAACATAGCTTAGAAGTGAAGGTGTTGCAGTATTTACATCAACTCCAACCTTGTTAACTGCATCTTCTACAACTCCTGTTAAACTTTCTGCTAATCTTTTTTGATTTACATCATGTTGGTATTGTCCAACTCCTATTGCTTTTGGATCTATTTTTACAAGCTCTGCTAATGGGTCTTGAAGTCTTCTGGCAATAGAAATTGCTCCTCTAATAGATACATTTATATCTGGATATTCTTCAGTAGCAAGTTTTGATGCTGAATATACAGATGCCCCAGCTTCACTAACTATTACATAATTTACTTCATGATCCGCTTCTTTTAACATATCTGCCACAAAGCTTTCAGATTCACGTGAAGCTGTTCCATTTCCAATAGAAATCATATCTATTTTATCTTTTTTAATAAGCTTTAAAAGTTCTTTTTTTGCACCTTCTATGTCATTTTGTGGTGCAGTAGGATATACAGTTGAAATGTCAAGAACTTTTCCAGTTTCATCTATAACTGCAATTTTACAACCAGTTCTGTATGCTGGGTCAAATCCCATAACTGTTTTTCCTTTAATTGGTGCTCCTAATAATAATTGTTTTGCATTTTGTCCAAATACTTTTATCGCTTTTTCTTCTGCTTTTTCTGTAAGGTCAGAACGAATTTCTCTATCTATGGATGGTTCTATTAATCTTTTAAAGCTGTCTAGAATTGTGTCTTTTAGCATTTGGGTAAATTGTGTTTGTCCTTTTATAATTTGTTTCTCAAGATTATATAAAATCTTATCTTCTTTTTTATCAATTTTAACCTTTAAAAATTCTTCTTTTTCCCCTCTATTTATTGCTAAAATTCTATGACTTGGAATTCTAAATACTAATTCACTGTAATCATAATACATCTCATAATTAGATTTCTCTTCAGGATTTACAGCTTTAGTAGCTATTAATCCTTCTCTATAACATATCCTTTTAATCTTTTTTCTAAAATCAGCATTATCTGAAATGTCTTCTGCAATAATATCTAAAGCTCCTTGAATAGCTTCTTCCGCAGTTTTTACAACTTTATCTTTATTTTTCAAATCTTCTTCAGATAAAGAATCAATGTTTATATATTCTTTAGCAATTTCATTGATAGGTTTAGTTTCTTCCTGTTTTATTATAATCTCTGCTAATGGATCTAATCCCTTTGCTTTTGCAACAGTTGCTCTTGTTTTTTTCTTTTGTTTATATGGTCTATAAATATCTTCAACCTCTGCAAGTGTTGTGGCTAATGCCGTTGCTTGTAAAATTTCATCTGTTAGTTTTCCTTGTTCTTCAATAGACTTAATTATTTCTTCTTTTCTCTGTTCTAAATTTCTTAAATATGTAAGTCTTTCTCCTAATTCCCTAAGCTGCTCATCACTAAGTCCTCCTGTTGCTTCTTTTCTGTACCTTGCAATAAATGGAATTGTATTTCCTTCATCTATTAATTTTATTGCATTTTCAACTTGAAATTTTTTAACTTTTAATTCTTCTGAAATTATATTTATTATTTTTTCCATTTTTCTCTCCTCAAGTATATTCATAACTATTACAATATTTACATTTAGGTTTTACTATGAATAATAACAGTTCTTTATTATTTAGTGATTATTAATTATAAATCTTAATAATGTAGTACTAGCTACAAAAGTTATAAAGTATGGAAATACTTTTATTCTAGTTTTTTTTATATATCTATTAAAGAATAATACTATTATAATTCCCCACCATAAAAAAACTGTATAATTTGTATCAATGGCTTTCTTAAATTGTCCTGTAAACATATATATTGTTGCATGAGTTAAACCACATCCCGGACAATTAGTGTGAAATATAGCTTGTATTGGACACAATGTTGAGAAAATAACTTGCATAAAAACTAAATATAATATTATAAAAAAAATAATCATCTTATAATTATATATATCTTTTTTGATTTTATCAATCATTTTTACTACCTTTGTATTCTAAAAAAATTATATAATACATTTTAATTTATTATTAAGTAATAATTTTTTAATCATTATAAAAAGTGGCAGAGCCACTTTTTATAAAAAAATAAATTATTAATGCATTGAAGTTAAAGCAGAATTATATATCGCAGTTCCTAGCCCAAGGGCTAATAATACAACATAAAGTACTACTACTATAGCTATTACTATTAATTGTGCTCTAGCCCAGTTAATAACATTTTTGTTTTTCACCCCTCCACAGGCAAATATTATTACCAAAATCAATCCTACACAAGGAATAGCCATTAACAATGAATATCCTATAAATTGACCAACTGAAAGAGGTCTGTATTCTTCTGGTATATTAATATTATCCTGTACTTTTGTTTCTCCTTCCATACTTTTTCCTCCTTTTTATTATAATTAAATTTTAATATTTTTGTCGATTCTTGTCAATAGTATTTTCTTTAAAACTAAAAAAGCCTGTATGTCGAAATTTGTCATTTTATCTTGACTTTTTTCATAGAATAATATATCATAATTTTGAAAAAATTGAAAGGGGGATAAATATGAATTCATCAGATTTTAGAAAAGAGGCTCGTGAAAAATTATCTGGAAAATGGGGAAAAAGTGCTCTAATTGCATTTATTTATGTTTGCATATCTTCTATTATTAGCTTAATCACTCAAAAAATGGGAGAATCTCCTATTTCTATACTTATGCTTATACTAGAATATCTTATTACTATACCACTAGCTTATGGATTAACAGATTGCTATATTAAAATTTTTGACAATAAAGAAGTTTCTGCATTTGATTTCATTCCAGCAGGATTTAATAACTTTTCAAGATCTTGGGGCGTAACATTAAATGTCTTGTTAAAAATGCTTTTACCTATTGTATTATTAATTCTATCTATAATAATTTTTATAGTTGGTGGATTAAGTACATTAATATTTTCTAGTGCATCAGCAAGTATAAATAATACCACATCTTCATTTGGAGCAGTATTTATAATTGGATTAATTCTATATATTGCAAGTATTGTACTTTTAATCACTTGGTCTTACTATTATCAATTATCACAAATTATAGCAATTGATAATCCAGATTTAACAACTAAAGAAGCTGTAATGAAAAGTAAAGAATATATGACTGGTAATAGATGGAAATTATTTTGTTTAGAATTTTCATTTATAGGATGGGCATTTTTAGCTGTATTTACATTTGGTATAGGTTATTTTTGGTTGATGCCATATATGCTAGTTTCTCAAGTTTCTTTTGCAAGATTTGTTTATGGGAAAAATAAAAATGAAACACCAATAGAAATTAATGAAAATAATTAGTAAAAAAGCAAGTAATATATATTTTCTATATATACTTGCTTTTTTTTTACTCAATTCCTAAATATTCATTATAAGTTACTTCTCTATCAATTAAAGTTCCATCTGCTTTAATATCAATTATTCTATTTGCAACTGTTTGAGTAAGCTCATGGTCATGTGATGTAAATAAAATATTTCCTTTAAATCTTTTCATTCCTTCATTAACTGATGTTATACTCTCCATATCTAAATGGTTTGTTGGTTCATCAAATATTAAGAAATTTGCACCACTAAGCATCATTTTTGATAATACACATCTTACCTTTTCTCCTCCGGAAATAACATTTGCCTGTTTTAAAGCTTCTTCTCCTGAAAACAACATTCTTCCTAAGAAACTTCTTACATATGTTTCATCTGGATCTTTAGAATATTTTCTAAGCCATTCTGTAAGATTTTCATCTGTGTCAAATAAATAGTTGTTATCCTTAGGGAAATAAGTATGTGTGATTGTTTGTCCCCAAATTATTTCTCCACTATCAGGTTCAAGCTCTCCTTCTATAATTTGAAAAAGAATAGTTTTGGCAAGTTCGTTATCTGCTAAAAATGCAATTTTATCATCAGGTTTAACTGTAAATGAAATATTATCTAATATTTTTTCACCATTGATTGTTTTAGAAATATTTTTAACTTGCAATATATCTTTTCCAGGCTCTCTATCAGGCTTAAAATCAACATATGGATACTTTCTATTTGAAGGTTTTATTTCCTCTAACTGAATTTTCTCTAATGTCTTTTTTCTTGAAGTTGCTTGTTTAGATTTTGAAGCATTTGCACTAAACCTTGCAATAAAGTCTTGTAGTTCTTTAATTTTTTCTTCCTTTTTCTTATTTTGTTCTCTAGCTTGTCTTAATGCAAGTTGGCTTGATTCATACCAAAAATCATAGTTTCCTGGATATACTGTTATTTTTCCAAAATCAACATCTGCTATATATGTACAAACTTTATTTAAAAAATATCTATCATGTGATACAACAATTACTGTATTTTCATAATTAATTAAGAATTCTTGTAGCCAATTTATACTTTTTAAATCTAAGTCATTTGTTGGCTCATCTAAAAGTAATATATCTGGATTTCCAAATAAGCTCTGTGCTAACAAAACTTTAACCTTATCTTTTGCCTCTATGTCTTTCATTAATTTATAATGTAATTCAGGTGCAATTCCTAAGTCATTTAAAAGCATAGCACTATCTGATTCAGCATTCCATCCATCTAGTTCGGCAAATCTTTCTTCTAACTTTGCTGCTTTCATTCCATCTTCTTCTGAAAAATCTGGCTTAGAATAAATTGCATCTTTTTCTTTCATAATATCATATAATTCTTTATTTCCCATAATAACTGTATCTATTACAGTATAATCTTCATAAGCAAAGTGGTCTTGTTTTAATACAGATATTCTTTCTCCTTTATCTAAAGTAACATCTCCTTTACTTGGCTCTATTTCTCCTGATAAAACCTTAAGGAAAGTTGACTTTCCGGCTCCATTTGCTCCAATAATTCCATAACAATTTCCTTTAGTAAATTTTATATTTACATCTTCAAATAAAACTCTTTTTCCAAATCTAATTGTAATTCCATTTGCTGATAACATATTTTCTCCTCCTTTGACTCTATTATTTTACTATAAATACCGCAAAAAATCAAGTACTGACGAGAGAGTAAAAATAACTAAAGGTTACAGTTTATTTCCTTTCACAGCCTATTATCAAAGCACACAATAAAAGCAATTGATTAAAGCGAATGTGAAGCAATCTAGCGTAATTTCTTAATCAATTTTAGGACAAGAGTTCATTTTGCGAAGCAACAATGGAAGGGAGTCCAAAAATTGATTTAGAAATTAGCGTTGATTGTCTGAAACCGAGCAAAATCAATTGTTTTTATTGTGTGCTTTGATAATAAAACAGAAGCAATATAGTTAGCTTTTTGACCATAAAAGTAGTTTAACTCTAGTCATCTACTAATAATAGTTTTATTCCCCATAGTCCTGATATTCCAACTAATGCGTAAACAATTCTTGAAAGAACACTCATTTCTCCAAAAATTGTAGCAACAAGGTCAAATTTAAAAAATCCTATTAATCCCCAATTTATTGCTCCTATTATAATTAAAACAAGTGCAATTTTATCTATAATTTTCATATTAAACAATTTTCCTTTCCTAAGGCACAAATTACATCGAAAAATTTAATATTCTTAGCAATTTTCCTTATAATTTTTATGTTCGGTATTATTATATTCTAAATAAATTATTTTATACCAAAGTTTTAATTTTTCTTGATAATTTGATTTTTTTATGATAAGCTTATAATACTTATTATATTTTATCATTTATACTATTCTTATCACTTAAGAAGGAGATGATTTTAACTATGAGAAACAGAAGAAATAGATTTAGATCTAATGGGGCTGATTTAGATACTCTTCATATCATCAAAATTATTTTAGAAATATTAATTATAATATTTTTATTTATTTTTATTTTTTCTTCAATAAACATGAAAAAAAATTTTTCAAAAAACAATCCCGAAATTCAAATATCTGAAAATACCGAAAATATTTCTAATTTAAAGATAAGTTCTAATGAAAATACTGTAATTGATTCAGACAAAAATAACCTCATCCAAGATACTCAATCAAAAATTCAAAACAATGAACCTCAAAGTACAACAATTCATATGGCTCTTACAGGTGATATTATGTGTCATAACACAATTTATAAAGATGCATATAATTCTGAAACAGAAACTTATGATTTTTCTTATATTTTTGAAGATATAAAATATAATATTCAAACTGCAGATATTTCAATTCGGCAACCTAGAAACTACTTTTGCTGGCAAATCTAAAGGATACAGTAGTTATCCTAAATTTAACACACCCGAAGAACTTGCATACAACCTAAAAAAATTAGGTTTTGATGTTCTTACAACTGCAAATAATCATTGTTATGATTCAGGTTATAATGGAATTGAAAGTACTATTGATTATTTAAATGATGCTGACATTTCTCATACAGGTACTTTTAAATCTGAAGATGAACAAAATAAAATTCTAATAAAAAACGTAAAAGGAATTAATGTTGCAATTTTGAGCTTTACCTACGGAACCAATGGCATCACAGTTTCATCTGATAAATCTTATTCTGTAAATATTATAGACAAAGACTTTATTCAAAATCAACTTTCTCTAGCAAAAAATCAAAATCCGGATTTAATATGTGTAGCTATGCATTGGGGAATTGAATATAAAATTTCACCTAATTCAGAGCAAAAAGATTTAACAAATTTTCTGTTTGAAAATGGTGCAGATATTATTATAGGAAATCATCCTCATGTATTGCAACCTATGGAAAAAAGAGAAATTTCTTTACCTGATGGAAATAAAAAAGATGGTTTTGTTGTTTATTCTTTAGGAAATTTTTTAGCAGACCAAAATAAAAATTATACTAGAGATTCCGCTATTTTAAACCTAAGTATAACAAAAAATCCAGATGGTAAAATTACTATAGATTCTGCAAAATATACACCTATTTACATATATAAAAATTCAACAAATAAAACAAAAAAATTTAAAATACTTAATTTAGCTAATACAATATCCGCTTATGAAGCTGGATATACCGAAGATATCAGTCAATCAACTTATTTAACTTTGAAAAAAGAATTATCAAATATTCAAAATATATTAGGAGATGAAATAAAATAAAGATATAAATTCTAAGAATTTATATCTTTATTTATCTCTATAATGAGATCCACATTGAATTATAATAATCCTGTTATTATTGATTTTATATACTATTCTATTTTTAGCATCTATTCTTCTACTCCAATATCCTGATAAATTGCCTAATAATCTTTCTGGCTTACCTATTCCAATATTTTCATTTCTATCAATATCTTCCAGTATTTTATTTATTCTTTTTAATGTTTTTTTATCATTTTGTTGCCAATATAAATATTCTTCCCACGCATTATCCGTCCAGTCTTTATTCATTTTCCTCCTTTAATATATTATGTCTAGTTACCTTTCCTTCATTTGCATCTTTCATTGCTTTCTCTAGTCTTTTCATATTTGTTTCGCTATAAAACGGATCTGTTGAAATTTCAAAAGGAATTTTCTGTTCCATAACAACTTTTTTCGCAAATATACAAAATGCTGTTGTCATTGTCATTCCTACAGCAGAACAAAATTTGTCAAATTCTTTTTTCAAATTTTCCTCCATTCTTATATTTATATTTGTTTGTGACATATACAATACACTCCTTTTCAATTATTATATGTATTGTATCAAAATTTATTTACATTGTCAATAAATTTATTTATATAATCTTAAATCTTCTCCAAAGAAATAATAAATATCATAAAATCCAGCAATTCTTGATCCAATTCTTTCCTCGTAAATTTCAAATATTTTTTCTATACTTAAATTACTTGAAATAATGGTTCTTGTTAATTTATTATTCATATTTAAAGCTCTAGTATTTAATATTGTAAACAATTCACTTAATTTTATACTATTTTGATATTCAGTTCCTAAATCATCAATTATTAGTAAATCTGCTGTTAATACTTGATTATAGAAATCATTGGTATCTGTTGTTTTGTATTTTGTAAATTTATTATCTATAATTGTTTCTAATAAAACAGGAGCGGTTTGATATAATACTGTTTTTCCTTTTTTAATAAGCTCATTTGCTATGCAGTTTGTCATATATGTTTTCCCTAGTCCAGTATTTCCTGTAAAAAATAAATTTCTAGTATTTAAATTTTCAAAATTCTTCACAAAATTTATACTTGCTTTTTTTATATTTACAATATTTTCTCTAGGAGAAATATTCATTTTATATTTATTTTCATTAATTTCATTTGAAAATAATTTTTCATTAAAATTATTAAAATTTTCTTTTTGTAAATTACTTAAATTAGATTTATTATAAGAAATATTTATAAGTTTTTGTTTTAGACAAGTACACATTTCAGTTTTTTTATTCTCATAATTAATAAAACCTGTATCTTTACATTTATTGCATTCATACTTTGGCTTTAAATCGTCTATTGTAATTTTTTCCTTTTTTAAAATTTGTTCTTTTTCTTTTTTTAACAACTCTAAATCATTTTCAAATTTTGCTTTTAAATCATCTGTCATTTCATTCATTAAAATGCTTTTAGTTTTATTAATTGATATTTTATTAATTTCTGTTTCTATTTCCTGTAATCTTGGAATTTTTTTATATAATTCCTTTTTTTTATTCTCTAATCTATTTTCAGCCATTCTACGTTTTTGCTCATATTCGACAAGTATATTTTCTAATTCCTTATTAGCCATATGCTGTCCTTTCTTTTTTTATATTACTCATTATTGTTTTCTGATGTCTTATTAGCATAAAGAAAACTTAAATTACTATATTCTCTTTGTTCAAAATTTTCCTTTTTTACTTGTTTTTTAATTTCTTTTGTTGTTTTATTTTGTTGTTTTCTTTGTTCTAAAAATTGACTTACTTGTGCTACAGTTCTTAAATTTCTTTCATTCCAATCTTTAATAATATTATTAATATATTCAAAATTTGCATTTGCTCTTGAAGTGGTCATTTTTAATGCAATTTCTATAATAGACATATCATATTTATATTCATTTACCCATGTTTCAATATAAGCTTCTTCATATTGAGTAAGACCGCTTCTTCTTCCCAATTTTTTTGCTATTTCTTTTTTCATTTTCATCAATTTTTCTTGTTCTCTATAATAACGTTCTAAATCATCTAAATTCCTAACTTTATTCATTCCCCAACTTTCAGCAACAACTTGAACATAATTTTTGTGTAATGCAGATTTTGAATAGCAATAATCAAATAAATTAATCATAACTTGTTCATCAAATCCATATTTATCCATCCATGTATCTATATCTGTATACCATGTAGGTCCCATTATACCTTGAAAATATTTATTATTTAAATATTCAACAAGTTTAATTCTTTGCTTATTTTGAGCATTTTTTTCTATTTTTTCCTGTGTTGTTTGTATTTTTAAAGTATATAATTGATTTAATGTTTTTTCTTGCAAATCAGTTACGACAAATCCAGTCGGTTTTCTTAGTATAAATCCTTCTTTTTCTAAATATTTCATTCCCTCATTTATAGTATTTATAGAAAGAGAAAGCTTTTTTGCTAAATCATTTATATTAATTTCTCCATTATATTTTGATAAAAACATAATATATAGATATATTTTTATATAATCTCCTGGCATTGCTCCAATATATTCAGAAAAGAATATATCTGGTACTTCTGTTGCAGAAAACATCATTGATTTATCATTTTGTTCTAATTTCATAAATATCACCTTGACAAATTATATCATTTTTTTACAAAATTTCAAGGTATATTTACATTTATTTAAGATGTATTAAATTACTAATTATTATAAAAATATTTTATTTTGATATAAAATTTATTTACAATCTTTCAAATATTCATCTTTTATGTTATAATTAATAGAAATATGAATTTTACGGAAAGGAAAAAAATGAAACGATTATTAAGAATTGCCTTTGATATATTTATTTCATCTTTTACCCCAATTATTTCTTGGTTTTTTATAGGTGTATTAATTAATAAAGAATTAACCAATGTATTTACATTAACATATCCTATGCAATGCATAATGGGAATAATAATTTCAATTTTTGGTGTAGGTGCTAATGTAAGTGGTATTAGAGATAAAAATAAAAATAGTGCAAATAATGGTATTTTATATGGATCTTTAATTAGTATTATTATATTTGGATTAACTGCTATAAATTGTAAACATTATATTAAATTTATGAATATGAATGAAAACATTTACTTGATTTTTGGTACATATTCAATTTTACAAATATTATTACAAACTATACTTCATTTAATTTTAACAAAATTACATTATCAAGAATTAAATAAAAAGGCAAATAAAATCTCTATCTTATTTAATGCTATTAACTTTATATTGTTAGTATTTACTGCACTTATAACCAAAAATCAACTTTATGTTTCAATTATTACACTATCCATTTTAACAATCTTTGATATAATAATATTCCTAAGAAATGTAGATAAAGTGGATTTTAAATTTAATCTAAAAAACTGTATTAAATATGATTCAGTATCTTTTTCAACCAGTATTATGTTTTTTATAGTATATTTTTTTGGTTTTAGTACTTCTTTTTCATTTGGTGAGAAATATGTTGTGGCTATTACTTTTTCAACTTTAATAACTGACATTCAATGGGATATGGCTACCGCTATTAAAGAAGTTGCAAAAATAGATATTGTAAAAGAAAAATTTGAATATAGTTATCATTTGAAAAATGCAACAAAATTTGTATCACTATTAATTTTTTCAATAATTTTACTTGGATTAGCATTATATCCATTGTATAAACCGGACTTTCTAATAGTTTCTATTTTTGTTTCATTACATATTATTGATTTTATTATGTTTCAATTTTTCGAAATAAAAATAACTTACTTAGAACTTGAATACTCTCCTGCAAAAACGACTTTAAATAACATAATTGCATCAGTTATTAGAACAATATTATCTTTATTACCAACACCTTTTTGTACAATAATTGGACAAATAGTGTGTGCTATATACGAATTTGTATATTCTTCTATTTTATACAAAAAAATAAATATTAATAAACATTAATTATTAAAACCTTTTCTTTAACAATATATTTTTTGGAAAGTTATAAAATAAATGACTTTCTTTTTATTTTTGTAAATTATCAGATTGATTTTTTTACAACTTTGCCCTCCTCTAATCATTTTCTTTACTTTTATTTCCCATAAAACATAATTTTTCGCCTTGTAATAAACTTAACCATATATGTTGCTACATTAATTATATTTTCTCCATTAAAACCTACAATACTAAAAATTACAAATGGAAAAACTGTTACTATAAATAAAAATATTTTTAAATATAAACTTTTAAAAATAAAATTTATCACTAAATACATTATTCCAGCCCAAACCGCACTTACTAGTGCAGTTTGAGCATCGAATATTCCAAATAATTTTGTATTAAATTTATAATTTTGTGGAAAAATAAATTTCAATATTCTCTCCTTTCATATATCCTTTTACTTTATTCTAAACCTTGATAATCCAGACTGTACAGTTGTTGACATTCCACCAACAAGTTCCTTTACAATTAAATTTGCTCTTATTAGAGCATAAATACCACCCAGATAAATAAATTTATTTAACAAATTTGCTTTTGAATAATCCATAGAAAATAGTAATAACAAAACAATTGCCACAATTATTTGAACAAATAATAATGAAAATATATTTCTATACCAAGATTTAAAAAAATGTGCTGTATTTTCCATTGTTAATGATAAAAATGCAAATGGTGCAAGTAGTATAAGTATTTTTATCATTACATATCTTAAAGAATAAGAAAATACTAAATTTAATAATGAAACTGTTAAAGTACCTTTAATTATTCCATCTAATGAAAAAATGTTTATTTTATTAGTATCCATTGCAAGATTTTTATTTATATTATTTATCAATTCTGTAAAACAAATACTTTTTCCGAAACATATCTTCCCCTAGGTTTTTAATTATTGAACACACATTAAAATTTAAATTTATTATTTGTTCAACAATAAAAAAACTACTATTCATACATATTCCAAAAATTATACATTTAAATATAAATTGAAGCGGATTTTCAGTTCTTTGATACGTAAAATTAGACATCATGAGTTTAATTGAATAATATAAAATAAATCCTATTAATAAAGAATTTGCTATTAATAAAATTCCATTATTTGATGTTGTTCCAAATATTTTATAAAAATATTTATCTGTTAGAACTTCAGAATTAATAAAAACTAGATTATCCAAAATTTCATACAAACTATTATCTATAGAAGAAAATAAATTTGCAAAAATTTCATTTATTGTATTTATAATATTTGTTGTCATTTCAGTTGAATTTTCCAAATATATTATCACATCCTATATTAAAGATTGAATTGCTGAAAGTACTAAATCTATTGCTAAAATAAATACATATGAAAAAAGTGCTGTCTTAACTAATTTCTTTCCACTTCTTATTTTTTCTTCGTCCCCAAAACTGAATTTTTGCATAAATAAACCTGAACCAACAGCTACTGCGGCCATTGGTGTTGCAAGTTTTATAAGCCAAGATTCTATGTTTTCAAAAGCCTTTTCCATTGTACTTACAAGTTTAGGTGTACCTAATCCCAAGGTGTTATTAACTAATGTAAAAATTAAAAAAGTAAATGATAATATTAATATATTATTTATATAAAATTTTATTTTTGTTTTTTTCATATCTCTAATCTTCCCTCCATATCTTGTTTTTAAATCTTTAAATTAATTATTTATATTTAAAGTAAGGATATAATCTGATTTTTCTAGGCTTTAAAATTTTATTTCCATCAGATAAAAATCCCACTGCTGTAAATGTTTGTAGTTCTTGTGTAAAAAAATTTGTATCATAAACATAATCATTTTGAGTATATAAATTTACACTTTCAGAAATACTTGAGTCTTTGTTTATAAAAGATTTAGTTAGATAATTATATTTTGTTTCTTTTGCATTTTCCGAAATATTTTTAGATATTTTTTCTTTTTCTTCTTTTCCTAATTGTTTCTGGGCCTCCTCAATTGTAAATATATCATCTGTTCTAAACCAAATTTTATTTATTAAATTTTGACAAATTACTTTAACAGCTGTATCATCTTTTAATGTATTTTTTATAGATGAATAACTTTGGGTACTAACAATATTTATACATTTAGCTTCCCTACTTAAAGAGAAAAATTCGCTATCTGTTTTTGTTACATATTCAGCATATTCATCACATATAAATGCAGTAGTTTTTTGTTTTCCCTTTGATAAATTTATCATTACTTCTGTTTGATAATCTAATTTTAAATATGCAGCAATTATTTTTGATAAATTTCTATATTCTGCAATATTCATATTTAAAACAACTATTTTCCCCTTTTCTATAACTTCTCCAAAACCTTTAAAAGTTAATTCTTCTTTTTTAGGACAAAAGGTTTTTAAAACAGAATAATCGGATACAAAAGTATTTGTTATTCTTGTTATTTCTGATTTTAATATTGATAGGGTTCTTGAATCTAAATTTGTAAACTCTTTTTGAAAAAATTCTAAAGCACTATTTAATTCAAATACTTGCTCTTGGTTTAATTCAGAATTTAAAAACATATCTTTAATGATAGAAATTTTTTCTTTATAATATCCATCAATTGTTATTAATTTGTGAATTTCTTGAAATGTTACATATCCATTATTATAAATTCTACATAATTTAATTGACTCTTGTAAAACCTGTTCAGCTTTATCTAACCAATAACTTTCAGAATTATTTTCTGAAAATAATTCTAAAATTGTTCTTAATCTATTTGCTAAAACCGTGGGTTTTAAATTAGGTTTATCTAATGGATTGTATTTTATATTGGAATTTAATTCTATAACAATTAAATCTTCATTTAAATTATATTTTTCAACATATTTTTTTACTTGTTCATAATAATTTCCCTTTACATCTAAAATTAACATACTAATTTTATTTTGCGGATTAGTTGCGTTATATTTTAATAATTGATTTGTGAAAGGATACATTGCAGAACTTGTTTTTCCAGAACCTATTGTTCCTGTAATTAAAAAATTTTGATATAATCCAGATTCGGGTAAAATAATATCTTGTTTTTCGTTTTCGTCATAACCAATTAATAATTTTAAATTACTTATATCTTCTTTGTTTTGATTCTTTATTTGAATTGGTTTTTTTTCTTTGTAAAAAAATTTATTATATAATAACGTACTATAAATAAAATTAGACGAAAAAAATACAATCAAATACAATGTTTTAATAAATGTCCATAATTTTACATTTGAGTTGCAAATATCTATTGCTTTTATTCCATATGAAATAATAATTTCTTCTGCAGTATAAATTGGATAGAATAATTTTGAAACAATTAAAATTGAAATACCTAAAAATAAAGTACAAAAAATAAATCTTTTTATTTTCTATCCTTCCTTTCTAAATACAAGTCATCTTTTTTAATATTTAATTTAATACCTTGTTTTTTTTGAAAAATTCCGAAATCTAAAAAATTATAGATTGAATAAAATGTTATAAAAAAATTAATAATAAATGTTATAAAGAATAAATTAATTAAATTTTTTATGTCATTCACCACCTTGCAGTTACATAATATATCACCTTTTTTTCATTTTGTCTATACTTTTTTTCAAATTTGTGATAAAATAATGTTATGTTTCAGTAAAAGAAAGGAGAAGAATATCATGTTTGATAAAGACACAATAATTGGAGATATTTTAGAACAAGCTCCAGACAAAGCAGATATATTATTAGAAGTAGGAATGCATTGCTTATCATGCCCTGCAGCACTTGGAGAAACTTTAGAAGAGGCTTGTGAAGTACACGGAATTGATGTTAATGAAGTACTTGAAATGTTAAATAAATAATTTTTAAATACAAATTTTAAAATTTTCTCAACATTTTTCGCAAAAAGTATTGACAAATTCTATAAAACATAGTAAAATAATCAATGTTCTGTTTAAAAGCAGACTGGTGATGGGCTATTAGCTCAGGTGGTAGAGCACTTGACTTTTAATCAAGTTGTCCCGCGTTCGAGTCGCGGATAGCTCACCAAACGAATATATTTATATATTCGTTTTATGGCCCCTTGGTCAAGCGGTTAAGACATCGCCCTTTCACGGCGGAGACATGGGTTCGATTCCCGTAGGGGTCACCAATAATTTAATAAGGAACACGCCACTTTAGCTCAGCTGGTAGAGCAACTGACTTGTGGGAGAAATAAGATTTATTTTGAACTATCTTGCACCTTTATAAGGAAACTTATAAAGTGGACATCGCTAATTCGGGGAAGACTAAGTAATTGTTATATGTTAATCCCGAGCTAGAAAAGTAATTTTCAAGTGTAGAGACTTTATACGATGTACCTAAAGTTTTTAACTATGGTAAAGAGAAAGTCCAGACCGCAAACATAATTAATTTATGGCAATGAAAATTGTAGTGGTATGAATCAGTAGGTCGTCCGTTCGATTCGGACAAGTGGCTCCAAATTGTCAATGGTTTTGAGAAAACTCTTAATTATTGGCTTTTTTTATACTCTAAATTAAATGGTGAATTAAAGGAGACTTTTAATGAAGAATAAAATAGTATTAGTTACAGGTGCTTCTCGTGGAATAGGAAGAGAAATTGCATATACTTTAGCAAAGGAAGGACATACAGTTATAGCAAATTATAATAAAAGTATTGATATGGCAAATTCTTTAAAAGAAATTGCAAATAAAGAAAATTTAAATCTTGAAATTTATCAAGCAGATGTATCTCAAAGAAAAGAAGTATCTAATATGATAAATTATATTTTAAATAAATACAAAAAAATTGATGTACTTGTTAATAATGCGGGAATAGATCAAGAAAAAGTTTTTCAAGATATTACAGATGAGGATTGGAATAAAATTATAAATGTAAATTTATATTCGGTATTCTGTGTATCTCAAGAAGTTGTTCCTTCTATGATTCACAATAAAAATGGATGTATTATTAATATTTCTTCGATATACGGATTAACAGGTGGTTCTTGTGCCGCCTTATATTCTGCTACTAAAGCAGGTATTGATGGAATTACAAAATCCTTAGCAAAGGAACTTGGCCCATCAAACATTAGAGTTAATTCAATTGCACCTGGATATATAGATACAGATATGAATAAACATTATTCTATCGAAACAGTTGAAAATATAAAAAATGAAATACCTCTAAATAAAATTGGTAAATCTCATTCTATTGCTAATTGTGTAAAATGGCTTATCGATGATGATTATACTACTGGGCAAATAATAAGTGTTGATGGTGGTTGGTCAATTGCCTAAAAATAAAAAATTATCCACAGATTATTCTTAATCTGTGGATTTTTTATTAATTATTATTTTTTGCTTTTTTGGTGTAATTTCCTGATATTATTTTAGGTAGATATGTTATTATTTTATATACTGCAAGTTTTATTTTTTTACTCCATAAATATGTTTTTCTAAGTGGCCTTGCAAATCCTATAGATTTTGGTTCATCTTCTAAAACAATTAATTCTTGAGATACTTTCTCAAGAGGAAATACATAATTAACTCCATTGTTATTATCCCATTCATCATTTTCGTTTTTGAAACAAATTCCAAATGTATCCCCCTCTAAAAGCGAGATTTCACATTGGAATCCAAGTTCAGTTTTTATCATTTCAATATCGTTAACATTATCCCAATTTTCACCAAAACCATAATGAATAGTAACTTTATTACAATTCTCTTGATAAAATTTTCCTGTATATGATATTTTTACATTACTATTTTCAACTAATTTATCTGTATTAAAAAATATGTTTTTTGTTAATTCCATTTTAACATACACTCCCTCTTTGTCTTTAGCTTTTTAGATTATATTACATTTTTTTACATTAATCAATATTTTTTTTAAAATTTTATATTACATTTATGTTACAAAAATATTACTTTACAATTACAAAGTTATATGATAATATTTTAATATGTGAGGTAAACAAATGAAACATATAAAAAAGCTTGTTATTAGTGTATTTTTAATCATTTTATTTTTATTACTTGTCTTCTCAGTATTATTTTCTTTAATTAATATTAACAACAACAAAATTTTGAAAAATATATCAATAAATAATATAGATATTTCAAATATGACTAAAGAAGAAGCAAAAACACATCTTACTAGTATTATTAATGCAAAATCATCTAATAATATTAATTATATAAATAATAACGAAACAATAGGCTCATCTACCTTTGAAAATTTAGAAATTAATTATAATATATCAGATGCGGTAAATAAAGCTTTTAATATTGGAAGAAACAGTAATATTTTTAAAAGTAATTTTGAAATCATAAATTTATATTTTAATAAGAAAAACATAAATTTAGAAATTAATTTAAATAATGATAAACTTTCTGCCACATTAGACAACTTGTCTTCTAATTTACCAGATAAACTAATACAAAGTAGCTTTTATATTGATAATAATAATTTAATTTTAACTTCTGGCAATCCTGGAAAAGTTATAGATAAAGAATCCACATCAACTACTTTAAATACCTGCCTGCAAAATTTAATTCAAAGTGACAATATAGTATGTTTATCATCAAAAGATGCAACGCCCGAAATATTAGACATTGATAAAATTTATACCGAAATACATAAAGATATGCAAAATGCATATTATGAAAAAAATCCTTTGAAAATCCACTCAGAAGTAATTGGTGTTTCCTTTGATAAAGAATTGGCGAAAAATATTTTAAAAGAAAATAAAGAAGAATATATTATACCTTTACAATATATTTATCCAACAGTAACAATAAACAATTTAGATATTGATATTTTTCAAGATACAATAGCCATTTTTACCACCAAATATAATGTTACAAATACAAATAGAGCAAATAATTTAGAATTAGCTGCTGAAAAAATCAATGGAACTATCCTTTCTCCTGGTGAAGTATTTTCTTATAATAAAATAGTTGGTGCACGTACAATAGATAAAGGCTATACAGAAGCCAAAGTATATTCTAATGGTCAGGTTGTTGATGGAATTGGTGGAGGTATATGTCAAATTTCTTCGACTTTGTATGACACCGCAATAATAGCTAATTTAAATGTTACAGAAAGACATAATCATCAATTTATAACATCTTATCTTCCAGCAGGAAAAGATGCAACTGTTGTTTATGGAGCCAAGGATTTAAAATTTCAAAATAATCGTTCTTATCCAATAAAAATAGAACTAAATGTAGATAACGGAATAGTAACATGTAAAATTCTTGGTATAAAAGAAGAAACAGAATATTCAATAAATATTGAAACAGAGGTTATATCTGTTACAGAACCAGAAATTATATATGAACATGATTCTAGCCTAGAAATCGGCCAAGAGAAAATAAAGCAATATGGATCTAATGGAACTGTTGTTAATGCCTATAAAATCACTAAATTAGATGGAAAAATAATTAGTAAAGATCTTTTATCTCAAGATACTTATAAAGCTTTGCAAAAAATAATACAAAAAAATGATGTGAATTAGCCTCAAACCTATTGACAAATTATAGTTTAAGGGTTATACTATAATTTGTGTTTGGGTGACTAGCTCAGTTGGTAGAGCAGCAGACTCTTAATCTGATGGTCCGGGGTTCGATTCCCCGGTTGCCCACCAAAAAAGATAAATAACCACATTCAGTCAAGAATTAAAATTATAATACTGTTTGTGGTTATTTTTGAATTAATTTTATTAACATAATTATATCACATAAAGTTTGAATAATTTGTCGAAATATGCGTTTTTATCCATATTTCGTTCGACAAAATTCAACTTTTTTATTTTTTTACTAAAAGTTATTTACTTTTTTCTAGAATTTGCTATAATGAACTTATATAGAACGTAAGAAAAGGAATTATGCTATGGAAAATTTAGAAAATAATAATAATGATAACATAATCTCTACAAATCAGATTTTAGAATATAATTTACCCCAAAATCAAGATAATTCTGAATCAAAAACAACTGTTGAATCAAACTTAAATTTACAGGAAATAACTGATGATTCTAGTAATGATTCTAACATTGAAGTACCTGAAACACCTAACGATTTTATTTCAGACTTATCAAAAGCAAATAATGTAGAGCCCATAAAAAATGACGATAGTGGTTCTTTAGAATCTTTAAACTCTACTGAAAAAATTGAAGATCAGACCGCTTCAACTACTAATTGTCTTGCATTAACAATAAGAGAAGAACACAAATTAGTAGCTGTAAAAAATGTTTTTTTACATTCTTTAAAAGTTACATGGAAAGTAATTGCAAGTACTATTGCTCTACATATTTTAAAAATATTTTTATAAAAGCTTTTGGATTTTTATCCAAAAGCTTTTTAATTTTGAAAAATTACTTTTTGTATATAATTTTTTATTCTATTAAAAACATTTATTATTTTGTTTTCTTTTACTACAATTAATGCTCTATTTTGAAAACTAAATTCCTTTTCCTGAATTTTATTTAACATCTCTTTATAATATTCATCATATAAAGCCTGGCCTTCGTCTGATCCTATTAAATTCCTATATTTTAACAATTTATCTCCAAAGACTTTTAATTGATTTATATCTTTTACTGCTTTAAGCTCTTTATTAAAATATGATGTTAGTATTTTATGTTGTGTTTCTATATATATTCTTTTTATTAAATCTATGTTTTCTTTAACATTTGTCTGATTTTCATTCTTTAAAATTTGATTTTTAACATCCATTATTTTGTCAAAATTATTTTGTATTTCATAATATGTGCTTTCACCCATTAAGTCTATTGCAGAATATTTAAACTCATTATTAGAATTTAAGGTGCTATCTACAAGTATATTTTCTCCAACAGCAAAAATCATTTGCTCAATTAAGTTTGTAAGTATTGGATAATAATTTTTACTTATAGTAGGTATTTTCATACCATAAACTTCAACTATTTCATTTTCTCCATTCAATACCTTTTTAACAATATATTGCACTGCTGCTTCATTTAATGCTAAACCTTTTATGCTTGTTTCTAAAATATCACATAGCCCTAATTGTAATAATTTATTCTTTTTATTTCTATATTCCTGAAGTCTATGTATAACCTCATGTAAAACAAATTCATTATTAATATCAAGTTCTAATTTTTCTGAAATATACAAAATCCCATCTAAATATGAATAATTTACAGGAGATAAATTATTAGGTATTTTTGCAGTATACATTTGAGTATGTTGAATTATATCAACTATTTTCAAATAATCCAAATCATAAAATTTATCTACTATTACCATTGCTGCTCTATTAGCAAACTCACATTTTTCTCTTATATCAATTTCGGCGATTGGTTCTATATTTAATTGTTTAAAATATTTATTTATATGCATAATAAAATTCCATTAGCTTTAAGCTAAATTTATCCTTTCTGTTTATTTTAATCATACTGTAAATTAAATCCTTACTTTTTTATTATACACTATTTATGTTACAATTTTATTAAAAACATATTACTTTTTTATTACAAAAAAGTAAAAGAGATTTAAGTAAATTAAAATGTACCCAATAGAATAGACAATCTGAAAAAAAGATTGTCTAGACTATTGGGTATATTTTTGTGTATAATGTTGATTAATGAAAGGATGAGTTATATGAGTGTAAATATATTTAGTGAATCAGATATAAAAATATTATCAAAAAATAAATACATAAAAAATGTTTCTCATAAAGGGATTACATACACTGATGAGTTTAAAAGGTTATTTGTGGCTGAACAAGAAAAAGGAAAAACACCAAGACAAATTTTTGAAGAATGCGGAATTTCATTTGACTTAATAGGAGAAAGTAGAGTAAGAAATTGTGCATATAGATGGAAAAATAATTATAGAAATGATGGTATACTAGGACTCTCAGATTCTAGAAAATTAAATTCTGGAAGAACAAGAGATAAAGAATTAACAGATAAAGAGAAAATAGAAAAATTAGAAATTCAAAATAAACTATTAAAAGCGGAGAATGAACTGTTAAAAAAAGTAGACTTGATGGAAAGGAGGCTGATGCCAAAAGAATAGAACTATCAGCTGAAATGAAATATTTATTAATAAATGAAATAGTAAAAAAATATGATTTAAAAAATAAAATATCTTATTTGTGTAATTTATTGGAAGTATCACGCTCTGGATATTACGCTTATTTTAGTGTAGAAAGAGAACAAAAACGAAACAAAAAGAATCAAAAAGATGAGGAATTAAGAAACAATATTTTAAAAGCATATAAATTTAAAAATCGTAAAAAAGGAGCTAGACAAATTAAGATGACATTAGAGAAAGAATTTAATATAGTATATAACTTAAAGCGAATAAGAAGAATAATGAAAAAATATAACATAGTATGCCCAATAAGGAAGGTTAATCCATATAAACAAATGATAAAAGCAACAAAAGAGCATAGTGTAGTTCCGAATTTATTAAATAGAAATTTCAAACAAGAAATACCATACAAAGTACTATTAACAGATATCACTTATCTGTTTTATGGAAATGGTCAAAAAGCATATTTATCAGCAATAAAAGATGCTTCGACCAATGAAATAGTAGCATATAATGTATCTAAAAGTTTGCAATTAGATATAGCCTTAATAACATTAGAATTATTAAAGAAAAACAAAGTAAGCTTACCCAAAGGAGCTTTTATACATTCAGATCAAGGAGTTCATTACACAAGTCCAACATATCATAAAAAAGTAAAAGAATTAAAATTAGAGCAGTCAATGTCTAGGAGGGGAAATTGCTGGGATAATGCTCCACAAGAATCTTTTTTTGGTCATTTTAAAGATGAAAGTTATATAAAAGAATGCAATACATACGAAGAATTAATTAAAGAAATAGATGAATATATGGATTATTATAACAATTATAGATGCCAATGGAACTTAAAGAAGATGACTCCTGTTGATTACAGAAATCATCTTCTGATGGTTGCCTAAATCTTTTTTTCAAAATGTCCTTGACAAAGGGTACATTTTAAATACCTAAATCTCTTTTTCTCTTTATAATGTAGAATCAACATTTATAGTTATTGTTACTGCTCCTGTAATTCCTTTGATGTTCTTATTTGTAGCTAGTTGTTTTATATTTATTGTTTTAGCTGTAACATTGTAATAATTTGTAAACTCTGTCCAAGTCATAGTAATTGGTTGTTCAATGCCATCATCATTTGGTATTGTTATTTCTACATTTTTTACGTATCTAGAATCTATTGAAATACTATCTGATAAATGTAAGATTCCATCTTCGGTAGTTCCTGTAACATGTAGTTCTGATAAAACTTCTGATACATTTTCAAAATAATCTACTAATGATTGCATATCTTCAGCTGATTTTGCTAATTTATTTCCATTTTCATCTTCACTTGCCATGTTTATTAATCTATTAGTATATGTTGCATTTTCAGCTCCAACTGATAAAGCAACTGTATATAAAGTAATTCCACTATTTTTTAGAGCTGTTGCTTCACTAATTGCTCTTCCTACGTGGTCTCCGCTTCCTGTTGGATTTCCATTTGCATCAAGAGATCTATTTGCCTCACCATCTGTCATTAGTATTACTTGAGCCCCTTGAGCATCTGATTCTAATACCTCTGAAGCTTTTCTTAATCCATGCTGTATATTAGTTCCTGAACCAAGAAGAGTACCTGTATTTCTTGCAGTTAAATTATCAACATCATTCTTATCTTCACCTGTAATCATGTTGTATTGTTCCTTTGTGAATACATTTGAATATGATGCTTTTGCTGTTGCAAGACTTGTTGTATTAGTTACTAATGGTGCTTTTGCTTCATTATTATATCCAATTATTGTAACTGTATTTCCTGCAGGATTTCCATCTTTCATATAAGTATTTAAGAATTTGTTTAAAGCTTGAGTTAATGCATACCATCTAGTCTGTTCATATGTGTCTGCCATCGGGTCTTGTGATCCATGATAATTTACATCTTCTGCCATACTTAATGATAAATCTATAACTAATACTACATGTTGAGGGTTTAATAATTTTTTATTCAAATGAATTGATGCTTCAATATCATTTTGTGTATGTGTATTTTCTTGATCTGCTAACCTATTTACTATAGTATCTCCAGGTAAAAGTTTTCCAACCTTTACTCTAAATGTTATAACAATTCTTTCTCCATTATCTATTGAAGGAATTTCATATCCATTAGCTAATTGGTTAACATTTATAGTAGTTGCGTCTGATTTATTTGATGAAACATTAATACACTTTGTTGAAAGACTTTCTGTTTTATTTAATTCTGTTCTTCCATTCATTAATGTAACTTTTTCATTGTTAATATTGTCTTTTAAATCTGAGTCTTTAACTGTTGCACTTCCTGAAATATTACCATCATTTGATACAGTTATTGTATATTCAATAATATCTCCTTCATATACTGTATTATTTCCATTTTCTTTATTTAAAACTCTACTTGTTTTTGTCATATTTATTATTGCTTCGCTATTTTTTGTTAATGTATCATCATCTGATTTTTCTGGAATTTCATTTGTTGTTATTGTAGCATTATTTATTATTTTGTCGCCATTTTCAGATTCTTCGTCTATTTCGTTATCTGGAACAACATATGTTACTGTAATTATATATGTTGTATCTGCTTCTAAAACATCTTTTCCAAGTAAATTTTCAGATGTTGCTGTTCTTACCAAATCACTTTGGTTTGTTCTTGAACCATCATCATTTAATTTTTCTATTTTATTAACTCTTACATTATGGTCATCTGTGACTTTTACACCTGTTAAATCAACATTTCCTAAGTTAGAAACTTTGATTTCATATGTTATCACATCATCTTTTCTAAGTTTTATTGTTTCCCTGTTTTCATCTGTAACTGTTGTATTTCCAACTTTAACTGAGGTTTTTTCTATACTATTGTTTATAACTTGTGTTACAGGTACTTTTTCGTCATCATTATCTGTTACATCTTCATTATCTGCTCTAGCAGTTATTTCTGCAATATTGTCTATTGTTGCAGTATTATTTATATTTTCTACAACATATTCTATTTCAATAATATATTTTTCATTAGGTTCTAATTTATATTCAACTCCATCTGGTAAATATGATAATAAATTATTTCCAGCTGTAATATTTGCTTCTTTTCCTGTATCTTCGTAAACATCAGTACCTTTTGTTATTTTTAGAACTTTAACATTATGGTTTTGATCAACAATGTTAACATTATTTAATACTTGAGTACCATCATTTTCTGCAATGATTTCGTATTTAATAATATCTCCAACACTATTTACTTTTGTTGTTATATTTCCTTGTTCATCTTTTATTATATCTTCAAAATTATTTCCATCAACAGCTTTAATTTTTTCAGCATTTTTTTCAATATTAACTGATGGATAATCTATTGTATTTGTAATAGTAACTACTCCATTTTCTGTTCCATATACTGGTTCTTTATATCCTGTAATTCTTTCTTCTATAATGTTATATTTTATTTCTGTTCCTTGGTCTTTATATTTGCTTAAATCATTAAATGTAACTTGCCAATTATTGCTTTCATTTGCAGTTAATTTTTGATTTGATACAACTCCATCAATTACAAGATTAAAATCAACACTTTCTGGTCTTAGTTTAAGAAGATTATCTTTATCTTCCCATATTTTCTTTGCTGAAATACTTGTTGTTTCAGGATTATGTGTATTTGTTAAATTATATCCATCAAAAGATTTTGTATATCCATCAATATTTACCTCTTCTAAGATATACTTGATTTCACTTCCATTTTCATATTTAGGTAAATCTTCAAAAGAATATAGCCATTTTCCTTCTGAATTAGGAGATATTTGTTTAGATGTTATAAGTGTTTTATTATCTCCAACCTCTTTATATAATTTAATTGTTATATATTCAGGTCTTTTTCCATCTCTATTTTCAGCATCTTCCCATGTTTTTTCTCCACTAATTGTCATCATCTCTGGAACATGTGTATTTATAATATCTGTACCTACAATACGTTGTTTGTATCCTTCTACCGGATTTTCTTCTATACTGTATTTAATTTCACTACCATTTTCATATTTTGGTAAATTTTCAAATTTATATGTCCATTTTCCTTGAGAATCACTTGAAATTTCTTTACTTGATACCTCAATTTTATTGTCATTTTCACCTTTAATCAATTTTACTATAATGCTTTGTGGTCTTAAACCATCTTGATTATCAGCATCAACCCATGTTTTTTCACCTTCAATTGTAAGTGTTTCAGGTATATGAGTATTTGTAATATTATAACCATCTATGATAGTTTCATATTCTGGAACTTTTTCTTCATCAATAGAATACTCTACTTTTTTACCTTTTTCATAAACAGGTAAATTTTCGAATTTATATGACCAAATTCCATTTTCATCAGGCTGAACTGTCTTTGTTGTTACTTGAGTTGTTTTGTCTTCAATTTTTTTATTTAATACTATTTTTATACTTTCAGGTCTCTTTCCATCTTGATTATTATTGTCTTCCCATATTTTTGTACCATTTATGTTTATTTTTTCAACTTCATGTGTGTTTATTACATTATAACCTTCGATTCTTGTTTCATATCCCTCAACTGCATCCTCTACTACTGTATATTCAATTTCTTTTCCGTTTGAATATTTATCCAAGTTTGTAAAGTTATATTTCCAATTTTCTTCTGCTGTTACCGCTTTACTTTCTACCTCTACACCATTTGCCAATACTCTTATTGTAACACTATCTGGTCGTTTTCCATCTTGGTTATTATTGTCTTCCCATGTTTTTGTACCATTTATGTTTATTTTTTCAACTTCATGTGTGTTTATTACATTATA
>CAMIVO010000014.1 GCA_946401865.1 uncultured Clostridia bacterium | reverse complement strand
AACAAATGTGTTCTTTTTCAATGTTTTCTAAACTTAAATTAATATACTCATTCATTATTAATCCTCCTTAAAATTATTATTTTATTTTTACCATATAAATGGAATTAGTTTGTATTTCTTTTTCCACAATTATATCACAATCTGTGAATTTTTAAAATAAATTTTAGATTTTTTTTAAGACCTTCGGGTTAGAGAAGTTAATGATGATTTTTTTCTGATTATGTTGGATATTTGAGCGAGAAGTATTATAGAAATGGGGTTGTTGATGGAGCTAAAGTAGTTATGTGGTGCTTAGATGAATAAACTTTGCATTAGTAAGTTGTTAAAGTGCAATTTTTGCACTTTAAAATTTCATACAATCATAACCACCCGTAAAACGGGTGGTTTGCTCTTAGCCTAGAAGGCTATTGTACTGGCTCTTCTGGGCTGAAGCCCTTTTGAACGGTTTGCCAACCGCATTTTTTTCTCAGGCTACCACTTAAGTGGTCCTATCCCCTTTTTTATTTTCCTTTCTTTCTCTTTTTTCTCTTTCTCAAAAGGATCGATATATTCTTTTATACTTATTTGGTCTTCTGCTATATCTTCCTGTAATTGGTTTCTTATATATTCTTCTATTGCTTTTTTATTTTTGCCTACTGTATCCACATAATAGCCTCTACACCAAAAGTGCCTATTTCCATATTTATACTTATAATTTGCATGTCTATCAAATATCATCAAACTACTTTTTCCTTTTAAATATCCCATTATACTTGCTACACTATATTTTGGTGGAATGCTTACTAACATATGTATATGGTCTGGACATAATTCTGCTTCTATTATTTCTACTCCTTTTTGCTCACATAGTCTTCTTATTATTACTCCTATATCTTTTCTTATTTTCCCATATATCTCCATTCGACGATATTTAGGTGCAAATACTATATGATATTTGCAATTCCACGTACTGTGTGCTAAACTATTATTGTCTTTCATGACAAATTCCTCCTTTTTGATTTTTATTTGCGGTTGGCGAACCACATTTATTATACCAAAAAGGAGGAATTTTTCTACTCATAGCTAGAAGCTTTTAGAACCCCCTGTCGAACAGGGGGTTTTCGTTACACAATAAATAGTGGGATTTTTGAGAATTTTATATTTTTCTCAAAAATCCCACTATAATTTTCTCTGTCAATTTATTAACATTCTGCAGAATTCTCTGCAGAGCTCTGCAGAATTCTCTGCAGAATTCTATTTTATTGTCCACTTAGGTTTCGTATCAGATCCATCATTTTGGATTAAACTCTTTTTTCTTAAATACGTTAAAGTAGTCCTAACTCTATTATTCATTACATCTGTGTCATCAGCTAATTGTGGATATACAAAATCATTTATCTCCTGTCTGCTTCTTCCATCACTGTTTCTAATAAAGTTTAATATAATCTTTCTTAACTCTTCTGATGATAAATATTCTATATTACTTTCTACCACTTTATTTATTGGTATATTCACTTTAAAAACCTCATCATCTTTAAATTCTGGCACACCGCCACTATATATTCGAGTGTATTTTACTATTTTTCTTATTCCAGAACCTAATTCATCAGCTAATCCTATCTCTTTAAAGAAATTTGCGATTTTAGGATTTTTAGGATATGGTGAATAATTGTTTAAATCTATATAACCTATTATTCTTGGTTTATTTGCATTTTCTGTTACTATTGCTTCTTTTCCTATAATTAACTTTGCTGGATATGGATTTGAATACTCCCTGTGTATTAAAAGATTAGCACACAATTCACGAGCAATTACATCTCTGACATTTATTCTTTGATCATCTTCAATATAAAACTTATCATTTAAATGTTTTTTTATAAAATTCGTCAATCTTTCATAACTTTCTAATAGATTAGTTTTTATATCATCTCTATCATCATATCTTTCTAAATCTTTTACTTTAAGTATAGCATCAGTTCTATAATATGATAATGCAGATGCTATAACATCATCTTTTCCCAAAAGTAATATACATGCTAAATTTATTCCTTCTTCTCCAGTCTGTAAATTTCTTTCATATAGTGAAGCACTTCTTAACATCTCTATATCAGTCATTTTTGCCCATGGATGATTTGCAGTTCTATTAACTGCCATAATTCTTGCTTTTTCTATTAAATCTGTTCTCAAATCAGATATAGTAGCATAAGGATATATTTTGTTTTCAATATATGTGCTACTCTTTCTAATATATAAATTTGAAATTTGGGTTGTATTTGTAGTTATGTCAAAATCTCCATCTTCATTTCTGTCATATATTTTATTAGCAGTTTTATGAACATCGGAACTTTCATAAACATAAATATATAAAATATGTTTTCCCTCTACAACATATTCTTTAATATCTAAATGAGCAGTCGGAAATAACTTTTCTGGATTATTACATTGTGATACAAAATCTTTTTTCATATCTTTTATATAATCCTTATAAACACCTATAATTTCTCCGCTGTCCTTGACACCTAAAAAAATGTGTCCACCATTTCTATTAAGCATTGAACAAATACTTTCAAATAAACTATCTGGAAGCTTTTTCTTTGCCTCTTTAAATTCTATTGATATTCCTTCGCCATTTCCTATTATATTTAATAAATTATTAGGTAATAATTCTTCCATTTTCTTCCTCCTGATTGCATTATAACATATTTTATCATAAAATATTGTCAAATTATAAAATTATTAAAAAATACTTTCAAATTCTAATGGAACAATATCCTCATATAATAAAACAAATTGTGAATTGACTTGTCTATAATCATGATAATGTCCAAAATACCACTTTCTAAATTCTAACTTCTCTGATATTTCTTGCAAATAATCTGTTAAATAATCTTTTTTATATGTGCCACTTCCAAGTATTGTTTGAATACTTGTTGGACAACAATGAGAAACTACATAGTCAACTTTATAATTCACTTTTTCTAAATTATTTATACCATTTTCCATTTCTTCTTCAGTTGGTAATTCCAAATCCCACCATGAAAAGTCTCTAATTCTAAAATATGCTCCTCTTTTTCGAAATTCATATATTCTTTCTTCTTCGTCCAAATTTAATATTCCATCTTGAATATCATGAGATTTAGCCCCACCAAATGCAAAGAATTTTTTATCATTTATATCAAATATTTCTCCACGCATTAAATGTAAAACAGAATCTCTTATTTTATGAACTTTTCCACCATTCCATTCTTCTACTGGATAATCATTATATAATCTTGTAAAATTTTCGTGATTTCCATCTACAAATAATGTGGTAAATTTTTTATTATTTAACCAATCTAATGCTTCTTTTTCTCTACTATTTTCTTCTTCAAATGTCCATACTCCTCCAAAATCGCCACATATTATTACATAGTCATTCTTTGTCATTTCAGCTTGTATTGGAAATTGATCTTCAGTAAATCTTGTGAAATCTGAATGGGTGTCTCCTGTTATAAAAATCATGCTTACCTCCTCTATTATTTCTTTTCTTCCAGCTTTTTCAATAATTCTTTTAAGCTAATTGGTTTAAAACCAATTACATCAACTGAAACATTAATATGTAATTTTTCAGTATATAAATCTTCTGGATATTCCATTTCATTTGTCTCAGGATTTATTTTATGTAATGAATTATTATGAATATGTCCATGAACATTCACATATCCTTTAGGTATTTCTGTATCTTTTAATGGTTTATGTGATAATATCAATTTTTCATTATCAAGTTTTAATGGACTTTCAGAAATAAACCCAAATCCTACATTTCTGAAAAATTCTTTAGATTTTTTATCATGATTTCCTCTTATTAAAAACTTTTTACCTTTTAATTTTGGTATTAATTCTTTCATATCACTTTCGTCAGTTAATGCAACATCTCCTAAATGGAAAACTGTATCAAAGTCGGTAACTGTATTATTCCAATTTTCAATCAAAACTCTATTCATTTCTTCTACATCTTTAAATGGTCTATTGCAATATTTAATAATATTTTTATGATTAAAATGTGTATCTGAAATAAAATACGTTTTTGCATTTCTTAATCCTTTGTAATATTCAAAGATATCTGTAACTTCTTTTCCATCAAACCAGCTTTTATAATCATCTTTTTCGTTTTCTTTCCACCACTCAAATTTTTCTTTAATTTTATTTCTTATTTTTGTAGTGTCTATATCCGAATTTTCCTCAATTGCAAATAAAACATCGATATTATCACTTCCACAAATTATAAAATCATAATTTCTTATTTCATCATATCCATATTTATCTTTTACTTTTTCTATTTTCTTATCATAAGAAATGTATAAATAATCATCTTTAAATAAATGATTTTCTTTAATATATGTATAATATAAATCTTTCACACCTGAAGTTTTTACAAATCCTGTCATATACCATATTGTTCTACTTCGAATCTCTGTATAATCTTTTGGTAAATCTTCTTTTTTAATTTTAGTAGGATATCTTCCTTTGGAATATAGAAATTCATTTTCAGTATCAAGTGTGTTTCTCCAATTCTTTCTATCGAATTTTCCTTTTGTATACCAATTTGAGTTTATTCTTGCCATATTTTTTCTCCCTTTTTTTTGATTTTGGTCACCTTGAGAGGGACATTTTTATAAATTTTTATTTATTCATTTTTGCTAATGTATTAATTATCTAGTTCTTTTTTGTTGTGCCTTTGTAATTCAAAAATAGTTTTTTGATTTTCAATTTCTGCTCTAAGTTCTTCTTCAGTTGGTAAATATAATTTATATTTTGAAGCAAAAAGTTGCTCATTTCCTTTTAAAACAGAATATTTTGCTATATCTTCATCCGTTTCAGAACATAATACAATTCCAATGGTAGAATTATCATCTTTTGCTTTTTTTAATTCATCATACATTCTAACATACATATCCATTTGTCCAACATCTTGATGAGTGATTTTTTTTGTTTTTAAATCAATCAACACAAAACATTTTAATATATAGTTGTAAAATACTAAATCAATGTAATAATCTTCTTTTTCAGTATGAATATGTTGTTGTCTTGCAACAAACGCATATCCTTTTCCGAAGTTCCATTAAAAATTTTTGCAAATTATTTATTATACTAGTTTCTAATTCAGTTTCAGTAAACTCACTATCTAATGAATAACCTAAAAATTCAGCTATTACTGGATTTTTAACGAGCTCTAATTTATTCATTAAATATTTATTTTCATTTACTTTTTTCATTTCTTCTATTACAGGCTCCTTAACTTGTGATTTCAATAATCTGTAATAATACTGTGATGAAATATTTCTCTGCAAAGTTCTTACACTCCAAGTTTGTCCTATAGCTTCCTTTTCGTACCATTCTCTCGCTTCTTTATCCAATACTTGTAATAATGTTCTATAATGACTCCAAGAAAGCAAATCTTTAGATTTTGAACACACTGTGTTCAAAATGTTTGGAAATGTTTTGTAAAAATTCAAAAAATAATATAAATTTCTTAAATCAAATCCTTTTCCATACTCTTTTGTTAATTCTTTTGCTAATTTTTTTATTATTTCTGTGCCATAATTAGCTCTGTCTTGTCCTTTTAATTCTTCTTCTGCAATTCTATATCCAATTAGCCAATTTCTTTCTACTAATGCAATATTAACAGAATGAAAGGCATAATCTCGTGCTGATTCAATTATTGAACATATATCGGTAAAAACATTCTCAGTTTTAGAATATTTTATAATTGAATTATTGTTTTTATTTATCTTCTCAAAATTCATTATTTATATTACCTCAATTTTCTATTTATTATTTTTCTATAAGTTTTCAATATTTTTTTATACAATTCCTTTATTTGCTCAACAGTCTTATCTTCATCTATTTTATTTTTAAAGCGGTATCTCAAATAGAAACACCGCTTTAAGCTATTTAATTAGTACTAATTATCACTTATATTTTTTTATAATTGTATTATTTAAAATACTTTAACTATTAGAGGCATCCTTAATACGCCTAATTAAATAATAACTTATAAATAATAAATTCTGTTATAAACTGTAACTTGATACATGTAGATTTTTGTTTAACACAAAAAAATCATTTCTATTTATTCCAAATTCTGGTTTTAGTTTCATACTAATTAAATAGCCTTGGCTGTTAACTCTAAGTTCATTTACCTTGCAAAATAACTTAGCAAGCACCAATGTTTATAAGTCAACTTCAAACTCTTTTGAATTTAATTTTGAAATTTCAAAATCAGTTTTTTGAATTTTTTTCTCGATTTCATCATATTTATTTTGAATGTTTTGTACATTATAATTCAATGTTTTACACTCAAAATACGAATTATTTACTTCTGTAATTCTTTTCTTACTATCCCTTTTTTCCAACAAACTTTCATAATAATGTTTCACTTTTCTCAATATTGTGTTTTCAACTATTGCTTCTTGTATTGTTCTTCCGTCTGATAGTTTAAATGAATTATTCTTTTCGTATATTACTTTTTTTATTTTTATTATTTTTTCTTGTGCTTTATTTAATTCATCATAATATTTTTCAAAATCTTTTTTATAGTTTTCAGTTAAGTTTTCCCTTCCGTCTAATTCTTGAATTAAAGTATTATAAGCATAACTTCTCAAATTAAATCCATAATTCGAAAACTTCTTTTCTTCCTCTGAAACTATTGACATCAAACTTGCTAAATTTGTTACCATATCTAAATTCCTCCTTAAATTTCCTTAAAAATTTATAATCATATATTAACAAAAATTTATTTGGTTTTGGTCACTTTCAAAGAGACATTTTTAAAAAGACTTTATTTATTTTTGCTAATGTGTTAAAATACGTCTATACAAGGAGGTTTTATGTCTTATATAAATTTGTATACAACAGAAAATTTTATCATTCCGCAAAAATTATTAGATTTATTTATTTTATATGAAGATGAAATTATTAATCAATCTAATGAATTTGAAAATAATTTAGAACTAAATGAAACATCTGAGGAATACAAAATTTTAAATATCAAAAAAAGTGAGAAAACTTTTAATGACTTGTTATTTGAATATATTGAAAAATCAAATATTAGTGATGTAGAACTGTATAAAAAGGCCTATATTGATAGACGTCTTTTTTCCAAAATAAGATCATACAATGAATATCACCCTTCATTTGGCACAGTTACACTTCTTGCATTAGCATTAAAATTATCTAGCAATGATTATGAAAATTTACTTAAATCCGCTTCGTATTCTTTACCTTTAAATTCATACATTAATATCACTTTAAAATATTGTTTTGATGAAAAAATATATAATGTCAATAAGGTTAATGAATTATTATATGCTATTTCAGGTAAACAAATAAAAGAATTGTAAGTTATATATTACAATTCTTTTTCTGATTTATTATTTTTCAATTATATATTCCCATCCTGTTTTCCAGGACTTTGTTTTTCTCCATTCTTTGTCTATTACTTCTTCCACCCTATTTTAGTTTTAAAGTACAATTTTTGCACTTTAAAAACACAAAAATTCATCTATTTTACTCCTAATTACATTTTCCACACCATCTGCAACCATTACAGCTATTTCTTCTTTTACAAGTTTTACATCTTGGCTGAATTTTTATATCAGTTTCTTTATATATTAAAGGCTTTTGCAATTCTGATTTTAAAGCCATAACTCTTTGATAAGCTTTTGGTATGTTATATGTTTTTCCATCTTTTATAAAAACATTTCCTGTACCACAAAAATCAAACTTTACATTATATTTTATACATTCATCATAAAGCTTTTTTACCCAATCATAATATAAAGGTCTATTTCCTTCATAATTTTCTCCATCAACTAATACAATTTCAAAGTTTCCTGTCTTTAAGTATTTATCTATTGTGATTTTGGAAATCATTGGAGCACACATTATTCCTTTATGCTTAAAAGGTAAATCTAGTAGAATTGGTAATCTCTCATCTGCCCTTTTTTGGTTTTCTGCTGTAAATACCATTATTACATTTTCTAATCCATCTCCCCACCACTCAGGAAGATTATTTAATACTCTTTCGGCTCTTTTGGTTTGAAGCCAAAAAGTAACATCTGAACGAGTTCTAATCATTTCCCATACTTCTTTTCGCCACTCATCTGCTTCTTCTAAAAAGAAATCGCTTGTCATACAAACTCTGATTGTTGCTCCACTTGGAATTTTGTACTCTCCATTTCTACTTTTTTTAAGTGGTAAATTAAAATTTGTTTTTACTTTATAAATCTTACTTCCATCTTTATCCCTTTGGCTATCCAAAAAATACATATAGCAATTTTCACAGCCTTCGCTATATTTTTTGCATCCATGCCAAGGATTCCATATATCATTCATTTTATAATCATTTCCTTAATTAACTATGTCTTATTTTAAAGTGCAATTTTTGCACTTTAAAATATTGAATTTACACTTTAGCCATATAAAGCTTTTAATTCTTTAACGTTTTTTGAGTTAAATCTAAAATTTCTTGCGACTGATATATATTATCATCTTGACTAATATTTTCTCATATAACTTTGTGTAATACTGGTATTTGTTGTTCCATCTTCGTTTTTGAAATCCCAATTTCTGTTTAAAATATTAGCTACCTTCCAACTATTTACAGCCCAATATTTATACTTTCCTACAAATAAAACCTTGTATTCCTTTTTAGCAAATATTTCTATTTCATCATAGTTTTCTTGTATAAATCTGTTTAATTGTCTTATAACTTCTAATTTTTCTCCTTCTTCCTTTTCAAGTACATATTCATGAGGTGCATAATTTGAATATGTTTTTGCATATCTAAATTTTAGTGTATTAACAATTTTTTCAAAATCAGCCTTATTATTAATTTGTATATTTTTCAAATCCATGATTTCTGTATTTAATACAACATCTTTAGGTTCTTCATTTAATAAATCTTTATTCTCATTATTAACATTTAATAGCAAAAAGTGATTTGCCCAACTTTCCATTTCTTTTCTATTTTCCCATAAAGATTTATCACTATGATTTCCATCATATTCTAATTTTCTAATAAGTGCATCTGCTTTTATTACTTCATATTTTATATCTTTAGGAGCCTTTTTCGTATCTAGAATGTTTTCGCCATTTGCTGCAACTACCAATACTCTGTGCATTTCCTCAAAACTTTTTTCAAATAAAAATGTTTTAAGCTTGCCTTGTTTTTTCATCCAAATTTTTTTATAAACTTCCCTTTGGGCACATACTTGTCTAAATGGTGATTCCATTCCTTTTTTGATAGAATGTCCTTTATATTTATACTCTCTTATAAAATTTCCTCTTTCATCTAAAGTAATATTTCCCATCAGATTTTTACATTCTATGAAATAACAACACCATGGTGTTATAACTACAAAATCTATTTGTGCCTTTAAATCTTCATATTCTATATTTATATCACGTAGTACATACATACCAATATTGGCTTTTTTTAGTTGATAGGCTATTTCATTCTCACCTTTTAATCCCTTTTTAGCTGTATATAACTCTTGTTGTAATCGTTCATTTTTTGGATCTTTTGCTAATAAGTTTTCTAACTCACTTACTCTTTTTTGTAAATATGAATCTTCTTTTAAAAATATTGTATCTTTAAACTGTTCAAATATATCTAGTATTCCCATTTTTCCACATCCTTTGTTTTATTTATATCATAAATTTCTGTTTATATCAATGGTTTTGTTGTTTGTATTTTTCTCTAGACCTTCGGGTTATTGGCGAACGTCAGTTCTTTTTGTGCGATATTTTTTTTTGTTTTAAAATGGTGTAAATTGTTACTACTCTAAGCATAGACTTGTTTTGTTTTAGTATATTTTATTTTGCAATATTCCCCCTTATTTTCCATTTTTGAAACTTTCGCCACTTTTTCGCCACTTTTTTTGATGGTAATAAATGGATTGTTTGGTTAAAAAAAGCAGGTTAGTTACCTGCTATAAATCATTCATTTCTTTCGTATCCATTTACTATAGTCTTAGTATGTGTATCTTCTACATTTGCATATTGAACTATTGTAGCTCTAATATTCTTTACCTCTTTAGTAATATTTTTCATTTCCTTTTCTATCTTTTTATTTTCATTCCTTAACTCATCAATTTCAGAAACATATACCAACATCCTAGAATATTGCTTAAAGTCAATCTCTGTTGATTCCTTATATTTTTTCTTTTTCCCCATCTTAGAATATTCGTAGTCAACATTTAATGTTGTAATTGCATAGTTTTCTAATATTTCTGGAACGATTACTCCTAAACACAATATCCACTGTTTTCCTGGAAATATCTTCATATTATTAATATTATTATTTAATAATCCTTGCTGCTCTCTTTCTGGCAACTGCTTTACAAATTTTTCATCTAATTTCAGTTTTTTTATTTCCAATGGTACATTACCAACATTTCTTAAAATAATACATGTTAAATTATCTCTAATTAGTTCAAATGTTATTTGTAAATATGGTCTTTTATTTTCAAATTTATCTTTTAATAATAAAATTATAGTTACCCATGCAGCCACTAATGAAAACAATGCTATTGCCTCATTCCACGAAAATCTTCCTAGATCATTTACACTTTTTATTAATTCTTTCATTAAATCTTCCATACATATTTCCTCCTGTATAATATTCTAATTTTAGAGCATAATAATATATTCTCTATTTTAATTTTCCCTTTAGATTATCAATTAAAGCGTTATAATTATCTATTATATTTTTGTCATCAGATTCAATAAAAATATTCATCTTTTTCAATGTTTCATCTTCAAAAAATAATTTTACCTTTGCAGATTCAAATATTAATATATTCTTTACTTCATTACTTTTGTTTCTATAATATTCACTAGCTAAATCAATCAGTCTTAAAGAAATATCAATTCTCGTTTCATATAGTTTGGTTTTCTTAGTATTTTTATATTCTAGCCACTTTGAAAAATATCCACCAATAAAAACTGTAATTATTAAAGTTATTAATGCTTGAATAACTGTGTTGTTTGAAAAGTCTTTATCTGCCAATTTTAATATTAAATCATAGATCAAATATCCTAAAAATGCAAACAATAACATTCCTACAATAATTGCTATAATGCTATATATCCAGTATCCTTTTTTATTTTCATTCATTATTTGTCTTCCTTTCTTTTTTTATATTTCATATTATATCACATTTTTAGTAAAAAGACTTGACATTCTCTAATATTTAAGTGATTAATAACAACAATTTTAAGGAGGTAGCTTATTGGAAGTTATAGAAATGTTGGAAATGACATTTTAAAAGAATGGTTATATTTTAGAGAAGAAGATATTACTTCACTTTCTTGCAAAGCAGATAAAGAAAATCTTATCCATTTTGATGAAATATCTCAAAATATTTTAAACCATGTTTCTGGAAATAATCTTGAATATGTTAAATCCCAGTTAGAAGAACTTGATGATAATTTTAACAAATATATCGATTATTGGTTTGAAAAATATTATAGAAATGGTTTCTGTGATGCTGTAGAATTAATTTCTGGCTGTTTAAAGCATTAATATACCCAGAGGGTTGACTCTGGGTTTTATTTGTTTATGCTGTTCTATAATAAACTTCGTAATGCTATTTATATTTGATTGTCATCAATTTCCTCTACTACGCTTAATTCAATAAAATCTTCTTCAGGTGATGTTCTAAATGATCGACTTAAATGATAATGTCCTCCATCTACACTACAACATTCACATTTACATATTACAAAACTATGTATAGACTTTGATTCAATTATTTCCCCACAATGTTTGCATTGAATTTTATTTGATATTATTTTTTCCATAATTACCTCTTTTCAGAATTATTATATAATATTAAGTTCAATATATCTAGCTAATTCTAAAAACAATTTTTATAATATGTACCACTGCCACATGGAAATGAGCAGAATTCTTCACTTTTTGGAACTTTTCTTCATATTAGCATAAATGTTGTAAACTATTTTATTAATGATATAAAGATTCTAATTATTCTTCTGCTTGAACCCAATATTCTTGTAACTTGTATCTAAATTTGTATCTAAAAATTACTCATTTATAATTTAATCTTCATCATCAAAAAATTCTTTATCAGCCCACATTATACCGTAATCATCTTTTGATCCTTCTAATCCGCAATCTTCACATATCCATGCATCTCCAGGTGAATATGTCATTCTTCTCATATGTCCTCCACAATTTGGACATTCTTCTTGATATGTTTCTTCATCTTCATCTAAAATATTATCATCAGTAACATCATTTACTGCACCACATTCAGTGCATGTCCATTTTCCACTTGCTGTTGTAAATCCTGGTTGTCTATTTAAATTTGCATCACAACTATCGCAAAACCAATCAACATAATCATATTTTTTCATTTCTTTTACCTTTTCCTTTCACAAATTTATTTTTTCTTTTTATAAGTAGATGTTAGCTTCATCATCTTTTTAAAATAAGTATCTCCATCAATTTTTTCATTACTATATGCTTTCATTAATTTGTCAATTTCCCCTTTTAATTCTTTTCTTTCTTTTTTTGAACTTCCAAATAATCCCATTTTAATACCTCCTTTCAGTTTTGCCTCATAAATATATACTTATTATATCATTTTTTTAGATTAATACAAGTTGTAAAATAGATACATCATTTACTCAAAAACAATGTATCTTTTAAGTCTTTCATTTAATTATAAAAATGTATCTAATTTGTATCTAAAGGAATTTTTCTTCCTATTTTTCATTTTTATAAATTTGCCAACCCTTTGATACTGCTGATTTCCGCCTCAACATGCCTTATACTTCTTTCCAGAACCACATGGACATTTATATTTTAGTCTAATTTATAGTCTTCATCTTCTTCAGCAACCATCAATTCATCTCTGTTAATTTCTTCTTGGCTATATTTTATACCTTCTTCCAATACATTATCTCCCATTATATCACTTGATTTATAAATTGTATATTTCATATCACTTTCTGATGCAATCTCCATTGCTGCATCTTTCTTAGCATTAACAACTGCATCATCAATTTTATTATCTCCCTTTACCTCTATGATTTCATATGTGTTATTTTCAAATTTTGCTACAAAATCAGGATAATATTTTCTTAATGTATTAGAATCGGGATCTATATATTGTATATAGAAATCTGTTTGAGCAGCATTTGTAAACATTCCTGTAAAATATATTTCTTTAATTTTTTTGTTTTTAATATATTGTAAGAATAATTCCTTTTCAGGTTTTGAATCAAAGCAATATGTATCTGCATGAAAACTCTTATTCTTTACTCCCAATACTTCTAGATCATTGTTAGTAATAACTAACTCTGGCTTAGCTTTAAATGTATAATACTCTTCTTCAGGTTCTTTTAATAGAATAACATCTTTGTCTTCTGTAGTAGTATATTTTTCTAATTCGTATACAAAATCTACAATCTTAGGTATGATCCAATCATATAGTATTTGATTATATTTGCTAACCAATTCGATTATCTCATTAATGTCATTTCTTAAAATCTTTTTGATCTCAGTACATTTTAGATCTCCAATATATCTAGAAATTTCACTACACAGCATAATTTCGCTATATTGTATATTTTCATCTGATATATCTATTTCTTTAACTTTTGCCACTCTTGAATCAGCTAAACTCTCTTTTCTTATAATTCTTGCCTTATACTTTTCTAAATCTATTTTATCCAATTCTAAATTAATAGAATCATGTTCATTATATTTTTTTACAAGATTATATTTATTATTTATTTTTTTAATTTTAATAAATCTTGGTGGTGGAACTACTCTTACTTCATATTCAATTTTTCCATCATTTTCTTTATTCTTTATATCTTTAACAGACATTTTAAAGTTTTTATTAAGTTCGTTATCTAAAATTTCATAATTATCTTTTGATAAATATACAGAAGCAGTTTGTTGAACATTAGTTATTTTCCTTAAACATCTCATTGTAGCCTGTAAAACAAATATCGAAGAATCTGGGCTTCTATATAAAGCAACTCCAAATAATGATCTACAGTTCCATCCTTCTTTTCCTTTACCTACTAAAATTATAAATTGCTTATTACTTTTTTCAGTATCTAGATTATTAAACTCATTTATATCATTATCTTTTGTTAATTTACTATCTCCAACATTAATAAGTATTTTATCCCTTGAAATATCCATTTCTTCCAATATTTTTTCCAATGTTGGTACGATTTCTTCCTCTACTTCTTTTATTTCACTACCATAAATCGCTAACTTTGGCAGCATCTTTTCATATCTTCTTTCTCCATATGTATCCCAGAAATCTTTAACAACTCTTCTAATAAAAGTTTCATTTTTAACATTGTCAAAAGCTTGAGGTTCTGCATCTTTTAAATATCCATTAGCAATAGACTCTTTTAGTCCATATGAATACACTACTTCAGGTAATATTGTATTTCCTACATATGGAGTTCCAGTATAGTTATAACAAGCTACAACCCTGCTTCCTTTTTGATTTAATCTATTTGCTAGTACATTAATTGTTGTTCTAAGACTACTTTTACCTTTATCATATAGATCCTTATCTAGCTGTTTTCCAAACAAATGATGTGCTTCATCAACATATATTCCTAATTGGCTTAATCTTGTTATTTTCTCAAATCTTTGATTAAATATAAGATCTCCCTCATCCATATGCTGTTCTACTCCATATAAAGCTGAGAAAATATCATCTATTTCACTTTTTCTGTCACTATCGCTAAATAGCATTTGAACAGGTGTATCCTCTGTATGTTTCTTTCTTAGTATTATTTTTTGATTATTTGAAATAATAATATTAAAATCTGAATTATCTAATGTATTAAGTGTTGTTCCTGTTTCTTCAAGAAAATGAAATTTAATATTGCTATCTAATATCCTTACATATTCATTCGGTATAACCTTTGATTTGTCAAATGTCTGTATTTCTTTTAATGATTGCAAAACTGTTTTATCAGGAGAAAAGACTAAAGCGTTATGGCAAAACCTAGGATCATTTGGATATTTGTTAGCTAATAAGAATTCATAAAAAATACATGTTGCCATTAAAATTGTTTTTCCTAATCCCATTGTTAATGCAAAAATATAATTTGAATACGCTTCTTTATATTTAATTAACATCTCATAAACTTCTTTGTATTCTTTTGTATAATATTCAAACCAGTCTATTTGATTATTTTCTCTTATTCTTAGTTTAGTATCTGAGAAACATCCTTTTTTCTCCATCCAATCTTTAAAAATTTCACTAACAGATTGATTATTTAAATATTCTTTTATAAAAACATACATTTCCAAAGCTTCAAATTGTGGTTTTCTAAGAAAAGCATCTGGATTACAATTTCTGTCATTGTAATCTAAATATTTTCTTGTTAAATCTTTATAGCTTCTTCTAATTTTTGTTTTATTTATTTCATAAAAAAATCTTAACGCTTGAAAAAAAGATGTTTGTAAATTTAAATTATTACTCATTTATCTTAATCTCCTTTTCGTATGTTTCTGATAATAAATCTGTTATTTTTATTTTTATATTGGATGCATCACTTGGAATTTCATATACACCCTTTACTAAATCATTTTTTTCTGCAATATCTACTAATTTAGGTTCCATTACAGCACCATCATAGTTCCAATCTATCATTACTGATTCTACCATCTGTTTCCAATCTTCAACATATTCTTTTTGCATACTTAGCTTTTGAAGAAGATTCATAGGATAAAATTCTTTTATATTTAATCTATTTTCTTCAATTTCAATGACCGCTTCTGAATCACGTTTGAATTGTAAATTTGCTTTATCTTTTAAAATATCAATTATCTCTATATCAATATTATAGTTAATTAAATCTCTTTCTAATGAAGGTTTAAGGTCTGGTTCATGACCCATACAAATTATTGTTAATCTTTCAACTGGCTCTAATGGATTTTCACTTTTTTTCTTTTCAAATTTTTGATATGGGAGATTAGCTTTAAGCTCTTCTAAATCAGATTTTGTTGCAATTCTATTTACAGGCATTATTTTTACCATTCTTCCATCTAATTCTCCATCATATACGTTACTTCCATCAAATTTTTGAATTTCTAAAGCATCAATCAATAAATCTTTTGCTTCAACAGGATTTCTAAAGAAGTCATAATTGTTTACATTATATACTTCAAATCCTGTAAATTTATCTATATCCTTTTCAAACTCATTTTTTATACTCAATAACCTCTTGGTTGTTGTTTGTATGGCCCCTAGATTTATATCTGCACCTATAAATCTTCTGCCTAATTTCATTGCAACCGCTTGAGTTGTTCCGCTTCCCATAAAGCAGTCAAATACTATATCTCCAGGATTAGAAGATGCTTCTATAATTCTTTCAATCAATTTTTCAGGTTTTTGAGTAGGATATTGTAATCTTTCTACAGCTTGAGAATTAATATAAGGAATTTCCCAAACATCCCTCATGCTTGACCATCTATATACTCCATTCTCATCTTCAAAAAATTCTGTATCCGCAGCCCCATAATTTACAATTCCAGCTTTTCTTCCTTTAGCTTTTGTGTACGATTTCTCTTTTTGTTCATTAAATATTCTTTTTTCTCCCTTAGAATACAAGAATATATTATCATGCTGTTTATTGAACTCATCTTTTCCTCCTGCTGCTGTTTTATATGACCAAATTATTTCATTTACAAAATTATTTGGTCCAAATACTTCATCGCATATCATTCTTAAATGATGTGATTTATGCCAATCACAATGCAAATAAATGCTTCCTTTGTCTGATAATAATTCTTTCAATAGAATTAATCTTTCATACATAAATTGTAAATATTCATCATTTGTCCATATATCTCCATATTGTTTTTCCTCAAATGAATTATTATCATTTTGAATTTTTTGTCCTCTAAGTTTTATTGTTTTCTTATAATCAGCTTTGGAATCGAATGGTGGATCAATATATATTAAGTCTATTTTCCCTCTATATTCTTTTAACATATGACTCATAACTTGAAGATTATCACCCCAGAATATTTTGTTTATCCAATCATCTTTCATTTCTCCATATTTTTCTTTTAATTGAGCAGGATAATAATCAGTTCCTCTATATGGTCTTTTGCCTGTCCAATGTAATTCTGGATATCCTTTTATTGTATTTACTCTTTCAAATTCAAAATCGCTCATTTTTTACCCCCTACTTTTTACAAAAGAATCTTAAATCACAGTTGTCACATATTGTTTGTGATTTAGATTTTTGTTTAAATTCTTTACACTCAATTTTATTAACTATTTTATCAAATTCTTTTATTGTTTCTTGAATATCATCTTTTTTGTTGTCAAATGAAATCGTTGGAATTCCATTTTTTTCACCTGTATAATATAGATGCATTTTGCTAACTTTTTTACCTGTTTTCTTTTCAATTAGATATGCATATATTTGTAATTGTCTTTTATATTTTTCAAACTTCTCAGGATCAGAAAAAATATCTGGTTTCTTTTCTGATTTAAAATCAACTATTTCAACAGTCTGTCCGCTTCCTTCAATTAAATCAACTACTCCATTCAAAATATAATTTTGCTTTACTAAACCTATTTCAACTTCTGCATCTTGAACCTTTTTCCAATTATCACTTTGCTTTTCTGCATATCTTATTACTTGTTCTAATGCTACATCCAATTGTGGCTTACCTAAATATGAATGCTGTGATTTTGAAATTGATTCATAATTAGTATCAAACCATATTTTTATATTATCTCTGTTAATTTTATCATATTCCTTTTTTATTGCTGCTTTATGTATATCTTCTATTGTTTGATGAATTAACTGTCCAAATATTGTTGCACCAACTCTGACTGGTGAAAAACTTAATTCCTTTAAAAACTTGTATTGTAATGCACAATTTTCATATACAGAAATATGAGATGTAAATGAATATGTTTTTTTTATATTTACTTCTTTGACTTCACTTATCTTTATTTTTTCTAACTCTATTGATTCATCTGTATAATATGGTAAATCTTCATATGTAGATTTAAAGTAATCACTTGGTTGTTTTCCTGCACCACCTTTTTCATTGCAAGTTAAAGCTAATATATTTTGTGCCCTTGAAAATGCAGTATAGTACAATCTCCAAAAATCATAATATTTTATATATTCTTTAGGTTCAAATGATTTTCTATGATAATATTTCTTCTCTATCTCATTCAATCTTATATTGTTTCTATCTCTTGGAACGTTTCCTAAAGAATCAACAATTACAATAGGAAATTCCATTCCTTTTGCTTGATGTATTGTAGAAAATGTTATACATCCACTTGGTGCATATTCAGTTTCATCTTCATATTCTCCCATACCGCCATCAATTAAAAATCGAAGATACGTATTGAAGAATGTTTCAACATCTTTCATTACTCTCTTTGGTGTAAATACATCAATATGTTGTAAATAGTCAAATCTAGCAATCATTTGTGTCAATATTGAAATATTTCTAATTGGCCTTTGATCAATAAGTCCATTATTCAAATCTATTTCTAAATACTCTCTGAATGGATCAAACTCAAATAACTTATATAACAATCCTGTAAAAGCATAATCAGTATTTGAAAATAAATTCATATGACTCATTCCTGTATTTCTTATAAATATCTTCAACTGCTCATTTTCAAAGACGTATTTTTCCACCGTTTTTATACAATCTTCATAATATGAGAATAATCCTTCATTCTTCAATCTGAAATCTCTGTTTCTTAATTTTATAAGATACTGTGGAAATACTAATAATAATGCTCCAATTAAATATTTGATTTCTTCTCTTTCAAAAAACATATTTGATCTAGGAGAATATACATTTATTCCGTTTTCTTCAAGATAATTTGCTAATTCAATTACTTTTTCTCCTCTCACTGAATTGAATAACATTGCTATTTGATTATAATTATCTATTATTCCATTTTCTTTTAAATGTTTAATAAATTTTAATATTTCTTTATGCCATTCATCCTCATCATCATGAGATGCTATTTTCATAACTGTAGGTACATTAGTAATATCTGTTCTACCTGGCTCAATCTTTTTATCAAATCTATATTTATCCCAATCAAATTTAAAACTTGATCCTTCAGTTGTACCCATCCACTTATTATAGAAATCAATTATTCCTTTTTCAGACCTATAATTTGTTTCAAGTTTAATCTTCCTACATTTATCTTTTTCAAATTTATCAGGAAATTCAATTATATTCCTTATAGTAGCCCCTCTGAATCTGTATAATCCCTGGTCATCATCACCAACAACGCATATATTTTGTTCACTTCCTGCTAATAGAAAAGTTAGTCTTTCTTGCACATAGTTCGTATCTTGGTATTCATCTATCATCACATATTTTATCTTGTCGTTTATCTTTTTTAATACCTCTGGATTATCAATTAATAAATTATATGTTTCTGTTTGAATATGCGTAAAGTCTATATAATTTGATCTCTGTAAGATATCATTATACAATTGAATCATTTTTCCTATTGCTACTATCTCAGGATTGTCATCCAATACTATTTGTTCTATATCAGCTAACTCTTCATTAATATTATTTATATAATCTGCAATGTATTGTGATAATCTCCATCCACTAATTTGATTTTGAAACAACAAATTGAAATCTTCTATTTTTTGAAACTTACTCAAATTTTGATAAATCAAATATTCCTGTTCAAATTCATCTATCATTCTATAATTCTTTTTTAAATTCGAATATTCAATATTCTCTTTTAGAATTCTCAAACATATTGAATGGAACGTTCCTATATACATTTCATTAATATTTACATACATATCTAACTTATCTAATTCATTTGTTATTCTTGTTATTATTTCTTTGGCAGCTTTTTCTGTAAAAGTTGCAATCATTATATTTTCAGGCTTAATGCCTTTTTCTGCAATTAAATATATTGTTCTTTGAACTAATGTATAAGTTTTTCCTGTTCCTGGCCCTGCAATAATTAATAATGGACCTTCTGTTATTTGAATTGCACTTTTTTGATTAGCTGTTGCATTACTTAAATCTATCATCTACTTTTTCTCCCATTTAATTTCATATCCTAATGCATCTGCAATTTCTTTAACTTCAGCGTACCTAATAGTTTCGTTGTTTAGTTTATTAGATAAATTTTGCAATGGAGATTTACTATTAGGTTTACTTATTTTTCTCGCAACATCACCCATTCTCCATCCATTCATCACGATATATCCTTTAATTTCATCCTTTATCGATTGTGACTTTTTTTCTTTCATTTTTCACCTCATTCATATTATTAAACTCATTTACTTATTTTATATCATATAATGAATTATTTTACAATATTCTTATTTAATTTCATTAAAATATTATATTATTTCATTATATAGTGTAGTTGTTATTTTAAGAATAAAAAAGCCAGTAGTTTATCTACCAGCAATTTGTTGTTTTCGTTTTATCATTTCTTGAATTTGAAGTACGGCTTTATAGTCAATTATGCTTATACTATCAGCATCAATATTAATTAATTCTATAAGATTTAACATTTTTAATCCTTCTATTATTTCGCAAATTCTCATTTCTTGTAATGTTTCTTTATTATCTCTGTAAAAATCATTTAGGAATTTCTCTGTTTTATAATTTATATTGTTTCCATGCTTAATTGCATATCTGCATAATCCTTCATATAGCTCTATATATTTATTGCCTTTAGGTTGTTTCCACATTTTTTGAATCTTTTCTCTTCTGATTTTTCTTTCTTCAAATTTTTTGTTATTTATTCTATCTAATTTTATAAAATACATTTTATTTCCTCCTATTCTTTCATTTAAACTTTTTTCTATTTTATTTTTCTTATATGTTATAATCATCTTCTTTTCCTCCTCTTTCTAGGATTATTTTAATTTTTCAAAAAAACTCACGTAAAAATTTTATTTTGTGTGAATGTAGGTGGGCTGTGGGCGGTGATTTCGTTTTATTTTTATTGCATTTACCCTCGGGGGGGATGGTTTTTATCGTATACAAAATCGTACATATCATATATACAAAATCGTGCATATTAGACCTTGTTTTTTAGTTTATATATGTACAAAATTGTACAACCGCCAAATTCATTCTATTGTTTGAAATTACTACACTTTCTTCTCTTTTTATATGCTTTTTATTTTAATCATTTAATATGTACAAAAGTGTGCATCCTTTATATTATTACCATCTATTTATAAAATTTTATTTGTTTTCTTTAGGCTTCCTTTTATATCTTCTATCTTCATTAGGAATAAAAAATCTATCTGTTCCATAATCTTTTCATCTATATGAAAAGCCATAAATACTCGCAGACATTGTTGGAACTCCGCTAACTATTTGTTTTACAAATCCATAGTCTATAAGAGTATCTAAATCCTTTCTAAATGTATCTAAATTCCCATATAGTGTTTTTGCTTCACTTGTTGGAATAGAAATGTTATTTGCATTGTTTTCTAATGTTTTTGTATTAACTGTAAATTTTGCTTTTAAATGAAGATATAAGCCTTGTTGTCTTAAATTTAATTCATTCCATGCTTTTGATCTTTGCATATCTCTACATATTTTAGTAAAGTCATATCTTTGATTTGCACTTTCAAATTCATAATTAGTAGGCAGTTTTAATTTCTTTGATTTTGCCATTAGATCACCTTCATTTGCCTACAATTATCAAATTTTAATTGATTTATTTTACTTTTTATCGTATAATATGTATAAGTCTTTGAACGGACTGTTAGAGGAAAATAAATGTATTCGGAATCGCTTATGAAATACATTCGTTTTTCTCTTTTTTCGTTTTCATTCATTCTTAATCACCTCGCAATTTCTAAAACATTGATTATTAATCCATAAATCAATAAGGCTTTTTTTGAAGAATACTCTGTATGCAACTCTAAAACTTGGAATTTGATTATTCTTTAGTAGCTTTCTAATTGTAGATTGACTACAATGTAAATACTCTGCTACTTCTTTTACGTCAAATACTTCTTCCATATTATTCACCTTCTTTCTTTTGATTTTTTCTTTTTTCTAGCTCTTCTTTAGCTTTTTTACGCCAGTATCTTTTGTGTATTTCTTTTACCTTTTCCTTGTTGTTTTTTCTCCATAACTTAGCCTTTTCTCTTCTTAATTCAGCTGCAATGTTGTCTAATTCTTCATCATTATCCATCGTTTCACCTCCAATCTTTATTTTTTTCTTGACATTTGCAACACATTTATGTATAATGTGATTGTGATAAACATTATCGTGTTGATAATGATATTAAAACACAAATATATGTTCTAGTCAATAGATACATACAAAGATGTATATTTTTCTGTTTTCAATATCAAATAAACATAGAAGGAGTATGATATGAAATTATCTCAGAAATTAAGAGAATTAAGAGAAGAAAAAGGATTGACTCAACAATCATTGGCTGATGAACTTGGAATTGGCATTCAATCAGTAAGAAATTATGAGAATGATTCCTTAGATAGAATTCCAAGTACAGTCCAATTAAAAATGCTAAAAGACTTCTATGGTGTTACTTATGAATATTTACTTGATGAAGATTGTAATAATAGGACAACCGAGTCTGTTTCTATTGGCAAGGAGTTAAAACTTTCTGATAAAGCTCTAGATAAAATAATAAATCTTCAATATAGAAATAGACATATTAGAGAATTAGTTGAATATTTAGCACCTGATGATGAAACTCCTGTAGTATTTAATGATTGGATTGAAAAGTCTGATATTCAAGAATATCTTGTATTAATTAAAGAATATCAAACATTGAATAAAACACTTGAAATTTTGCAATACTTTACTGCTCTTAATGAATTCGATAAAAATATTTCTGATCTATTAAATGATAAAAATTCGTTAAAACATATACTATCTATTTTAGAAAAAAAAGCAGAAGAATTTAAAGAAGCTGTCCGTAGTTCTATTTTTTCTACTTTACAGGATCATGGTTATGAAGATATGAATCTTGAAATAGATAAGCTAAGAAAATTTATTAGAAATTATAAAAAAGATTCATCTGATGTAAAAAATTTCGAAGAAGTTATGATATTTATACAAGCAATAGGTGAAGCATATCAAGAAGAAACTTCTAGAAGTATTAATTACTGCTTATTTGAAATAACAGAAGTATTAAAAAATGAATTACATGAATTTTATAGTGTAGAAAATAATTTATCTATTCCTTCTGAATATAAAAAATTATTGAAAAAGGAAGGAAATAAAAAATGAGTGTACGAGAAATAAAAAGAAATCAAGTTTATCAAATTGAAATTCCAATAACTTACAGAGCTGATGGAACAAGGAAAAGACATTTTGAAACTTATTATGGAGGTAAAAAAGACGCACTTCTTAGAGAAGCAAAATTAAAAATAGAATTTAAAACTGGAAACTTTCCAGAAAAGCAAAACATTAATTTAGAAATGTTTAGTGGTGAGTATTTAGCTTATCAAAAACCTATTTTATCCCCTAAGACATTTAAAACATATAGTGATAGAGTAAAAATAATTAATGAACATATTGGTTATATAAAATTGAAAAATTTGAATGCTAAAATTCTTGATAAATTTTATAGCTATTTAAGAGACAAACATATAAGCAAGAAAGGAAAACCATATAGCCCTACTACAATTCAAGCTTATTATGCATTGATAAATAATATGTTGCAGGTTGCTGTAAAGTGAGATTATATTTCAAACAATCCAAATGTAAGAATTGAAAAACCAAAAAGAGCTAGTGCTAATATTAGTTATTATTCAGATGAAGAAATGGTTAAACTTCTTGTATGTCTTTCTAATGAATCTCTAAAATATCAAGCAATTGTTAATCTGGCTCTTGATCTATGTTGTAGACGTGGAGAACTTACAGGTTTAACCTGGGACGATATTGATTTAGAAACAGGCAAAGTTGTTATTAATAAAACTACTCAATATATTGATAGACGTATTTATGAAAAAGAAACTAAATCAGTTAATAGTGATAGAATCAATTCTATTAATCCTTACACTATTGAGCTTCTAAAAAAATACAAGAAAGAACAACTTGAGAAACAATTAAAACTTGGTTCTAAATGGGTTAAAACTAATAGAGTTTTCACAACAGATTTTGGTGGAAATATTCATCCTGATACACCAAGTAAAATACTAAAGAAGGTTCTTAAAAAGTATAATCTAAGATATATTACTTTTCACGGCCTTAGACATACAGGCATTTCACATATGATTGCCAGAGGATTTCAAGCACAAATTATCAGTAGAAAAGTCGGCCATTCAAGTGTACAAGTCACTGATGCTTATTATTCTTACTTCTTTGAAGAAGAATTTAAACAAGTTGCAAATTCTATGAATGATATTTTTGAAAAAGTACAATAAGAAAGACGAGATTCAATATTCTGATCCCGTCTATTTTTTATACTCTAAAAGTTAATATTTAATAAAGTATTATTTTCATTTAATTTTAATACTATTTTTTCTTCTAAATCATCTACATTAGAAATTAGATATTTATTTAAAGTAACTATTAATTGTTTTTTCTTATCATTGCTTATTTTTTCCATCTCTATAAGGATATTTTTTATTTGCCTTCTATCTATTCCTTCAAAACACGAAGAATCTTCAATCAAAAACTCAATATCATTATTATAATTAAATATAAGCAGATCAAATAGTAAAAACTTAACAGCACTAATTCCTTCTCCATCATCTCCATCAATAGATAAATCAATTTTTACAGGCATAGTTTTATATTTTCTTGCAGAATTTGAAATATTAATTGATAAATATGGATTTCTTTTTTCCTCTCCATAGATTCTATTGACAACATTATAAACAAATTCTTTATATTTATTTATAATAGTTGTAGCATCTTCATGTTCTTTGAATAGTTGCGTGTATAAAACATCTATATCAGATTTTAAATTTTGAGTATTACTTATTTGCGTTAATTTACCCTTTATTTCTGAAATTTTTGAATCAATTTCCATTTTTTCATTTGTTTTTTTATTATATATTTTGATTGCTTCCCTAAACAAATCGTTTTCTGAAACTATCTCTGATAAATTATCCAATTTTATTTTAAGTTCAGATATTTCTTTTTGCATAGTATCATTTGAATTCTTTAAATTTTTTATTTGGGTTTGATATATGTCCTTCTTGTCTTCAATTAATCCTTTATAAAAGTCTTCAACCTCTACTAATTTTCTTTTTATCATATCTGGTATTTGTATCTGAGCTTTTTCGTATATTGCTTCTACTTCCTTTAACGAAATGTCATTTTTTTCTGAATCTTCTAATGTTTCTTTATATTTAGATATTGAAATATCATTAAGCTTTATTTTCTCTGCAATATTTTTAACCTTTTGATCCAGGTCTGCTCTGTCTTGAACTATTTCTTCAATATTATCAGATATTTTTATGTTTTGTATTTTTTTATTTAATTCATTTAGTTCATCATCAACTTGCTTTTTCTTCATTTCTAAGTTAAACTCTTCTTTTTCCAACGTAGAAATATCTTCTTTAAAATTATTTTTAAATTTGCCTATTATTTCAATTTCATCTTGATTCTTTTTTATTTTTCTAAAAATATCTTGTATTTTATTCAAATACAACAAATTTAATACTACAGTATAGTCATCTTTCGTTGCATTAGTAGAAACAGTTGAAATTAACCCTTTTCTTTTTTCAAGCATTATTTGTTTTGAAAAACTACTTCTATCTATACAGAAGAATTCTTTATACTTAGTTAAATTCATCTTTTGTCCATTTATAGTATAATTTTTTGAATTTCCTATTTCTAATTCAACATTATATTCTTTTCCTTTATATTTAACACAAGCTTTAATTTTATAATTTTTCAAACCATGAATTGTATCTTGTCCACTGTTATTTCCTCCAAGAATAACATTTATTATTCTTAATAATACGGTTTTCCCTATACTGTTTGAGGTTTCATTTTCATTATTAGGCTTCTCAACATCCCCATAAATGATTGATAGTCCATCCTCATTAAAATCAACTTTTCTCAATTCTTTATCTTCTGGGGAAAAAATTTTAACTTGCAATATTTTCATTATAAATCTCTCCCTCTTTTGTATAATTTATTACTCCTATAATATTTAGATACAATAAATTTTGTATAAACTTAGTGTATGAAATACCGCTTTCTCTCTTGACCTCAAGCCATAAATCTATAATATCTATTTTTTTATTGTTTAATTTTTTTATTATTATAGTACTCATATATAATATGCTATCCTTTGGCATAATATATTTATCTGGTACAATCATTACCTTACTCCTTTTTAAAAATATCACATCTTATAAAAATATATACAACAAATGTCTCTAAAATATTTGCATATGAATCTTTCATCGTATCATAAATTAATTCATCAATTAATTTGTTATATAATTCTTCACCATTGTAGTCTTTTTCAAGTCCACTATATTTATCTATAATATAATCTTTCAATTTTTCATATTTTTCTGTGCTTTCTCCTATTCCTACAACAAAAGATATATATTGTTCTATTTTATCTGCCTTAGGGATCAAATTCAATATATGTTCTTTTAAATTTTTTAAGCTGTTTATTTCTATTTTATTTTCAATTTTAATTCGTTCTAGATTATTATTTTGAAATGGTTTAATTTCTTGAGATGCTAAATAATCAAAATATCCATCTACAAATTCATAGATATCAGGAACCGAAAAATCACTATTTAAAGTTTCTATTTCCATATTATCCGCAATTTTTTTTATAATCATTTCATCAACTGTTAACAAATATTTCTTTATTTCCTGTGTTGTAATTACTTTTGCTTTAAAATCAACATTATATTTTTTCTTTATTTCATTAATTTTATTATCCCTTAATCTATCGGGATCAGCAGGTAGATCTTTGTCATGTGTGTTAACTATTAGATAAAACTCTTCTATTTTCTTTCCCCATTTATTTTTTTCATATACTTCCATACATAGTCCGTCTAAATCTCCATCTAGCTTAGAAACAATTTGTTTATTTTGTGCCACAGTTGCATCATTAGGTGAATAACAAGCAAAATAGATATTTTTGTCTACTATCCATCCATCATTTTTTGCATCACCATTTGATGGTTGCACTTTTTCAAATTCAAATCCACTTTCATCGCATAAAATATCTAATAGTATTACTATTCTCTTTTGAAAATTCATTTCTGTACATGCATTAATTGCATTCATTATATTGGCAATCATTATCTTTTTCCTGCTCATAAACTCCACCTTTCGTTTACTATTTTATCACATTATTATAAATTATTCTACAAATTATTAATATTAGTTTATATTTTTTGTTTAAGATTTCCGCCGTTCTTCCGCCGTTTTTCTCAAAAATAAAAAAATCAAGGAACTTTGAATCCCTTGATAAATCTGGTTGCGGGGGATGTACTCTTGATTTTAAAAATATTGATAAATAGGCACTTTTGAGGTATTATATTAAACATGTACAGTAATAGTACAGTAGTAAAATATAAAAAGCAGGTTGATTTCCTGTTTTAATTTTCACTTATATCTTTTTCTTCTGTATCTAATTTAATTCCTTTTTCTTCAAATGCCTTAACTTGAGTTTTTCTCTTTTTTTGCCATTCATCTGAATTAATTACGTCTAATCCTATTATTGCTGTTCCAACATTGCTCTCCTTACCAAAAATATGAATAGCTAATTGAGCTTCTGGATGTTCACTAACAAATCTATCATCTTTTAATTCTTTCTTTTTGTACGTTTGTGTTTTAAAGTCTAATCCATTTAAAAACTTTATTTCTCTTCCAACTAATATTGGTGAAATCATGTATATACTGCCTTTTTCTTTAAATTTATAATATCCTTCATTTTGTAATTTTCGTATTCTTTCTATAGCATCTAATAGTTGTAAATTAACTGTATCTATTGTTTTTGATATTCCTTTTTCAGATATCATTTGATGTAAATCTATAGGCATATGTAAATGAATACTTCTTCCTGCTATTCCATATGTAAACATTTCATTTATAGGTGTATGTTTTTCATGATGGTGTTCTTGTTGTTTTTCTAATTTTGTTTGTAAATAATTTCTTATGCTTTCTTCACTATCTCCTATTTGATTAACCATAGATGTTATTTTTTCATCTGTCAATAAATCTATTTTTCCTAATAAATTATTTACTATATTATCATTGTTGGATGTTCTCAATGACATTAGTATTTTTTTAATCTCTTTTTTTGTCACTATAAACACCTCCTATAGTTTAATTATATCAAATTTTATACTTTTTGTAAAATTTTCAACTAGTGGACCAGTAAAGTATTAGTTAAATAAATTATCGCTTTTAAGGTATTAATAATTATAACTATTTTAAATAAAAGAGTGTACAGTAACGCGTACAGTAGAACGACTACTTTTTAAAAATATCTGTGTACATTTAAAAATTCACAAAACCCCTGTAACCCCTCTAAAATCAGCGCTCCTATGGTATAAGAAAAACTAGGTAAAAGTACCTAGTTTCGTTATTTTTGGTTGCGGGGGTAAGGCTCGAACTTACGACCTTCGAGTTATGAGCTTTATTTATACGAAATTCAATTGGTTTCATTTCATCAATTATTTCAGATAATTCAATATTATCCCTACTATTATCCATAAGATTTATCCCCCCATAGTTTTCTATTTCTTCTTTAACTTCCATGTGTATTTACATTTTGGATAATTGGAGCATCCTAAAAAATCTCCATATTTTCCTTTTCTTTCAACTAATTCTCCTCCACATTTTGGACAAATTCTATTGTCAGATGTTTTTTCATTTAATGATTTTTTTATATTGTTAACATGATTAAAATTTCTATTTAAATGTTTATCTTGTAATACTTCTATCTCTTTTATTAAATCATTTATGTCTTCTTCTATAATTGCCTCTTTATATTCATTCATTATTTTACTAACTAAATTTCTAGTGTTTATTACATCCCCATTACCTGTAATATTTAATTTTGCATCATCAGAAAAACATACTATTGAAATAAATTTATTTTCTTTTATACCTAATTTTTCTTCTAAAACTTTTATATGTCCATAATTTTGATGTACTGGATTATAAAAATTATTTTTTGTCTTTCCTAAAAATTGAACCCATTGTTTATCATATGTATTTCCTTTAATTAAGCCTTCAAAATTTTTGGTTTCTATTACAAAAATTCCAAATTTAGAAAATACAATATGGTCTATTTGATGAGATTTTCCATTTTCATCATATAACATTACATTATTCATAATTGAATATTTGTTACTTGGTAATTTGTTTAATTCATGCGACACACTTATTTCCCCAAGTTTACCTATGATTTTTTTGTAAAATATTCCACACAAAATGCCAATAATTATTACACCCGAAAAAAATGGATTTTTTAAAAATTCAAATGTTAATTGCCATACAACTTTTTCCATGTATCTATGCTCCCTACATATACTTACTATATACTTTTAAATTTCGATTATTCTTTAAATATTAATCTTTCATTTTTTATACATTAATTATATCATAATATTTTTATTTTTTAATATATATTTTTATTTTATCTTTGGTAATTGGAAATAAAGAATATCAAAAAAGGAAATGATTCTATATAAAACCATTTCCTTATAATACTATTTAATTTCAATATGTTTGGCTTCTGGAAGTTCTTTTCCATCTTCTTTTTTAGGAATACAAATCTTTAGTATACCATTTTTAAATTCAGCACTTACATCTTCTTCTTTAATTTGCTCTCCTACATAAAAACTTCTTGAACAATGTCCGTAATATCTTTCCTTATGAACAAATTTGTCCTTTTCTTCATTGTCATCTTCTTTCTTAACCTCAGCTGTTACTTCCAAATATCCATCTTTCAATGATAGGTTAATGTTTTCTTTTTCATATCCAGGAAGATCCATTTCAATAATGTATTTATCTTTTTTCTCTTTTATGTCTGTTTTCATTATTGCACTTTCTCTTCTAATTGGAAAAAAATCATCTCCTTCAAAGAAATCTCTGAACAAATCAAATTCGTTCCTTTTTCTTGGTATCATCATCATAAAAACCACTCCTTTTACAAAATAATTTTTTATGTGTTGATACTCTGTTTCAAGGGTATGCACATATATGTAATTCTCATTACACTTATATTATATCACTAATTTTAGCAATGTCAAGTATAGAGTGCTAATTTTTTTGTGAATTTCTTGTGAATTTTTAGATCATCAAAATATTGCGAACTTTTTAGTTAGTCTTTTCTCTAACATATTCATTTATGATACTTCGTACGTTTTCCATTCTCTCACTTGTTACTTTATTTGTATATTTAAATTTATCAATTAAAACATCTACATAATTATTATCTTTTATAACATCAAAAGTTTCTTTAAAATTTAAATCGAATACAAATGCTAAAATACATATCCAATAATCTAGTGGATAAACTCTATCATGAATATCAACGCATTCTCTTTTTAAAACACTGTTATATACATTATCAGATATTAATGAATCATTAAATTCCTCAATTTTAGAAACTTTACCTAAAAATAGTTCTTCGATGCTTTCATCTCTTTTTACTCTAAAATTATCTAGTTTATCGGCATCTCTAATTATTTTTGCATGAAGCAGTTCTCTTTCGTTTAATCCTGATTCTATATTTAATTTATTATGGTTTTCAATAGCTTTTTTTATAATATTATCATATAAATCATCTAAAATAAACTTTCGAATAAGATTATCATCAAATAAAATCTTCGACGCATATAATGCATGATCATTTCTTATGCTATCAAACCCTTTTATTGTTTTTAATTCTTCAAATCTACCAATATCATGTAAATAAGCAATAAGTTGTGCAAGAGCAATATCTTCATCTGATAGTTGCATATGTTCAGCTATACTTTTTGCGTTTTCTACAACATGCATAGTATGAACCACTTTTAAGTTAAATCCCGGATCTTGATAATTATAATTATTTATAAATTCATTAAAAGACTTTTTTAATCTTTGTAAATCAATCATTATTATTTCCTAACCTTTCAATCGTTCCATCTTCTAAAAAAGACGTTATATGTCCATCACAAAATCTTTCTCCTCTAATTATAAAAGTTAAATATGATAGAGTTTCTTCTAATGATAATTCTTCTATTTTTTTATATTTATAAAATTTATAATTATCCAAATAGTTATAATCTGCCAATTTTAATCTATAAAACTCGTGTATCCAGTTATTAACTTCTTCATCATATAAAGGAAATCCTAACTGAATAACGCCATCTTCCCGATACTCTCGCTCTCTTTTTTTGGTGTCCACTATATGGGGTTCATTTCACTTACGGTCTCTTTTTTATTTTGTATTAATGTTCTTGTTCAGTCTGTTCTATATCTTTTAACAATTTTAATTTTAAACCAGATGGGTTTTCAGCTACAAAGTCATAATCTGCCCCATAATGTACTTCCATTGGAACCATTTGTCCACTTGCAGCTTCCACAAAACTTGGTCTTACTTCATTCCAGAACTTTTCATATTCATCTCTAGAAAAATAGATATGAATATTATCTCTATCATCTGTATTACGTTTTCCTGTTAAAGGTACTCTTTCAAAATATGGAGTAACTCCTTTTTCTTTAAAAGCTCTAAGAAGTGGAATAATATTACATGTAGCTGGAACTGATACATAACTTAACACATCTCTATCTTCATGTTTATCTTGCCATTGCTTCTTTAATTGTCTATAAGCTTCTAAGATAAGATCAGTTAAGAATCTTTCTTCACTAGGAGAACCATCCTTATAGCAAGTTGTCATTACTCCTATTTCATATGAATCTTTAACTTTAGCTTTATCAACAAATATAAAATCTTTATATTCTTCTTTTTTCTCATCATCTGACTCATTATATAGTTCCATAATTTTTTCTAGATAATAAGCAGGTATAGTGCCAAATCTTTTCCAAACTCTAGCATCATCACCTCTTATATAACTTCTTTGTGAACTACCAAATATATTATTTACTGAATGGATATCTAATATGCCTTGATCAGATTTAGAAACTACTACATTAAATCCTCCATTATCACCTTCTTGAGAATCTGGGAAAACATAGTAATGAACACCTGACTTATTTACATGTTTTATAAATCTAATTATCTCTTGTGGAGAATAAACACAATATACTAAATTTTCATCTTGCATCATATCATTTGTTGGAATAAGTCCTTTTGCAACTGCTATTCTTTTTTGAAAATCTAAAATATTAATATATCTACTTCCTGTTAAAGTAACATCATGATATAACTCATTAATTCTTGCTTGAATTTCTTCATCTGTTGCATCAACAAGTTTTTTAGCTTCTTCTTCAGCTTTTGCTTTTGCTAAACGAGCAGCCTCTTCTTCTTGCTCCTTAGCTTTTCTTTTAGCTTCTTCAGCTCGCTGTTTACGAACTCTCTCTTCTTCAGCTCTTTGAGCTTCTCGTTCTTCTTCTTCCTTTTTCCTTCTTTCTGCTTTTTCTTTATCTTTTCTTTCTTGTTCTTCCCTTTTTTGTTTAGCTTCTTGTGCCTGTGGCTGTTCATACTTCATTTCATTTAAATTGTAACGAATATATATTAAACTTTTTATATTCTCAAACAATTCGTCAGATGGAACTTCTCCACCAAACATTGTCTCAAATGTATAATCTCTTAATTCTTGTGTTCCTAGTTTAATATTAAGTTTTTCAGCATCTGGATCTATACGTGTAAAATTGTGACGAGCATATCTATTTAATACATCTTCATTACCAGATAATAAACGATAATCTACAGCAACTGCGTCCAAATCATTCCTAAATAAAGTAGCAAATCTACTTTTTTGTACTGGTGTTAACTTTTCGAAAGGGTTAACCACATTAGATTTATCACGATGCATTAATCCTTCATCTATAGAAGTAATATATAATAATTCTAACATTTTAAGACGATATTCTGCTTCTAATGATATAGCAGTATAATATTGGTTACTTGGACCAGTTAAAATCGGTTTTCTTTTTTCTTTTTCCGCATCTACTTTATCTCGAAGAGCTTGAATTGCACTAACATAAGACATAATCATTTCTTTATCTAAATGACTTTCCATTCTAGATTGTGTAAATGTTGTACTCATACAAGAGTTAATACTTTCAAGTTCTTCTATAACAGATAATCCTACAGCCCTTCTATAATCTGCATGAAACATTTCAAGATAATCAGAAAAAGCATGAATTACATCTGGATCTTGATCATTGTTTGTTGCATTTAATAAATTTATTAATGCTTCAGATTGTTGTTTTAAATTAGCACCATTTTTAGGCAAATACTTTGTAATGAAATCTATTTTAGTCTTTTGATCTAGTAATTGTCCCATTATTCCAAATTCATATTCTTGTGCTTCTGAGTCAGTAACAAATGCAATATCTCTACTTACTGACGGAGCTGACTTTTCTTCTGTTTTTTTTGGTTTAGGAAATAATAAACCAAAAAAATTTGCTATTTTTCCCATATTTAACATCCTTTTTATATAAAATTTCTATTTATTTATGATTTTAAAAAACTGCTAAATATTATTATATCATAAATTTAATATTTTTTCAACATTATGTATACCTTGCCAGTAATAACGAATGAATTATTTTTTTATTACAAAATAAACATTTTTTTAATTTTCTATTTTAGTTATTTTTCGCATCCCAGTATTGTCAAGGTTTTCAGTGTTTTCACTCTTTATTAAAAATTCCCGCAATTCCCCTATATCAACCTTTTAAAAATTTGACATTTTCAACGTTCTTGAACCGTCCCCATTGACATTTTCTTTTTATCATTATTTTATAACAAAATATCCATTTTCAAACACACTATCAATATTGCAATTCTTATCAATTAAATGTTGTATTACTGCTATTCCTCCAAAACCCACGCAATTCCTTTTGCAATTCTTAAATCCACATCCTGAAAATGATTACCTTCGTTTTCTTCGTATACAGTTTCTATATTGCCTTTATTATAAAACCTTTCAGCAATTTTAGTTTTTTCTTCAACTTTAGACATTAATTCATTTTTGGTTTTACTTTCTCTATTTCCTAATGAAAAATAGATTTTATTCGGATGTATTTTTAGTTCATTTTCTTTTATATATTCAATAAAATTTGGATACCATAAGGATCCTGAACATGAAATTGCACTTGAAAATATATTTGTTTTATATAAACTATAAATTGCAAATAAACCGGCTAAAGAATACCCTGCTATGATATATTCACTTATATCTTTATGTACTAGATTACCAATTTCTTTACTTATATCTGGAATAATTTTTTCAGCTAAAATTTCTATATATTCATCTGCTTTTCCAGCATAGTTTTCTTCTCCTTTAAACAATTTATCCATATACCAAGGAGACATTTCTCTATTCCAATCAGTATTAGATATACTAACTAATACATACTCTTTATGAGTTAATTCTTTTGTTTTATTCCAAATTTCTTGTCCATCCTCTTCGAATGTATTTAATATAATAATTGGCAGTTTATTTTCTGTATAAATTTTGTCATAATATATTGTTATATTTTTATTTTCTACCTTTAATGTTTTTTTCATAATATCACCTTTTATAAATTTTCCCCCTCCTACATAAGTGGTGCAACCAGCCTTAAAAGTGCCTGCCAAATCCATTTAAAAAAGTTTGGTGAAATTTCTTTTTTGTCAACTTCACGGCTTTTCTCAATAGTTTCAATCATATCCTTTTTTATGTCTTTTATAACATCTACATTTTCCATATAACATCCACATTCAAAATGTAAATATAAACTTCTATAATCTAAATTAATTGTTCCAACAGTTGCAATTTTATCATCAGATACAAATACCTTTGCATGAACAAATCCCGGTGTATATTTATAAACTTTAACTCCAGCCTTTGCCAATGGTTCAATATGTGATTCTGACAAAGTATAAACTATTTTTTTATCTGGTATTCCTGGAATAACTATTCTAACATCAACACCTCTTTTTGCTGCCAAATTTAAACTATTAATCATGTCTGTATCAATAATTAGATATGGTGTAAAAATATACACATAATCATTTGCTTGGTTAATTATATTTAAATAAACATCTTCTCCCGTTATTTCTTCATCTAATGGTGTTTCTCCATATGGTACAACATAACCATTGTTTATATTTCTATTTTTAAAATCATATTTAAATTTGGTAAAATCCTTGTCTTCCTTTTTAAAAGCATTCCATAGCCCTAAAAACATAACAGTATAATTCCAAACAGCATCTCCTACAATTTTTATTCCATTATCTTTCCAATGTCCATATTTACTATTTATATTAATATATTCATCTGCTATATTAATTCCCCCAGAAAATGCTACTTTTCCATCTATTACCATTATTTTTCTGTGATCACGATTATTCATAATCATACCTGCTATTGGGTTTAATGCATTAAATACAACACATTTTATTCCTTTTTTTTGAAGTTCTTTTGGGTAAGAATTTTTTAAAGTTGCAACACATCCAAAATCGTCATACATAACTCTAACATCTACACCTTTTTTTGCTTTTTCTTCTAATATTTCTAAAATAGAATCCCACATTTTTCCTTTTGCAACTATAAAATATTCAAAAAATATAAATTTTTCGGCTTTTTTTAATTCCTCAAGAATTGCAACAAAAGCTTTTTCTCCAAGTGGATAATATGTAACTTCATTGTTTGTAGTTACAGGATATCCTGCATATTCACTTAAATAATTTAGTTTACCATTATTTTTAATCTCTTTTTTTATATCTTTATTCTGAATTAAATATTTTTTACTTTCTTTTTCACTTTGTGTAATATTTTTCAAAATTTTACTTTTGTTTTTGCTTTTTCCTAAAATTATATATAAAAGAGTTCCTATTAGTGGAAACATTATTAATATAATAATCCAGGGTAAAGTATAAGAATAGTTCTTACTATTTTTTATTAAAGCTAGTACCAATATAAATCCTATTATTCCATAGAAACTACTTATTATTGCAATGTGTTCTATTAAAAATAAATATACAAATAAAGATAGTATTATTTGTAATCCTAGTCCTATTAATACTATTAACCCTCTTTTTATTGCCATTCTCATACCTTTTCCCCTTTTTCTATTTAATTATTTTTTCAAAAAGTGCAATAACTTACTAAACATTATACCACACTATTTGAAAAATGTGGTAAAAAAATAAAAATATAAAAAAAGTGCCCAAAATTATCTCTTTGGCACTTTTAGATATATTTATTATTCTTCTTTTATTTTAGCAGAAGGTACTACTTGTTCCTTCTTTTCTTCGTCTTTTTTTAGAGCATCTATCATCATAATAAATTTGACATTTCCTTTTGCATTTTCATCTATGTTTGTGAAGGTATTATATTCATTTGATAATTCTTTTAATTTTTCTGTTCTTTCTTGTAAGTCCCTTACATTGTTATTTACAATATTGTATATTTTTTGAATACCCTTTTCATCAAATTCGTTCATTCCATTTTGTAATTGGTTTGCTCCATTTGCTAATTCATTTGTTCCTTCTGTTAATTGATTTAGAGCATCTTTTAATGTTTTTATTTGACCATCTACTTCTCCCAATTTAGAATTAATTAAGTCTTCATATTTTGATAATTCTTTATCAAGCTCTGTTCCACTTAATTCTCCACTTAATTGTTTTTTTATTAAATTTGATGCAATTTGATTTGCTAAATCTTCTGTAAAATCTTCTGCAAGTTTTGTTGCAGTTTGTTCAGCAACAGCATCTATTGTTGGATTTATTTTTTCTTTAACTTTACTTGATATTTGTAACTGTAATGTTTTATCATTTTTAAATGCATTTTTTAGTTCTTCAATTATTTCTTTTTTAATATTTTCTTTGATTGCATTTAAAGTTTCTTCTCCAACTGTTGACTGAATTTCTGCTACAATTTTATTTCCATAATCAGAAATTGCCTTAGATATAGCCTCATTTGTGCTTAAATTTGTTGCCACTTCTTTTACTGTATTTTCAGCCATTGTTGGTGCTTGAGTTTTTACTTGATCTAATGTTTTATCCATTGTCTTTTTTGATACAGTGCCTACTAATTGATTAACAGAGCTAATAGCTTTAGCAAATGCCTGCTCGTCAGTTAATGTAATTCCTTTTGCTTCTGCTTCTGCTTTTATGCCAGGTACCATAGCTTTTGCCATTTGATTTTTAGATTGATTTAATGTTTCTTTTTCACTTCCTGTTAATAAAGCTGTTGGATCTGTTACATTTGCTTTCATTTTTTCTACATTGTTTGTAATTACTTCATTTGTTGTACCTTTTACTGTTTTTGTAATATCTGCTATTACAAGTTCTTTTATTGTATTTTCTAGTGCTTGAACATCTTGTTTTCCTTGTATATTTGTTAAAGCTATTTTTACATCTTTTTGTATTTGATTTAATAGTTCATTTGGTATTTTTATTTCTGTATTATTTTTTGCTAGTTCTTCTAGTTTAGTATTTATTGCTGTTTTTGTATATGTTAAGGCTGTTTGAGCTGTTTTTTCTTCAAGACCATTTTCTCCTTTTAAGTTCTCTTTTATAACATTTTTTGCTTCTTCTTCAGCTAAAGATTGTAATTCTGGCATTAATTTTTTCATTTCATTATTAATTATACTTACAATTTTTTCTTCTAATTCTTCTTTATTTGCAAGCTTATTTCTTGCAACCTCATATTTAGCTATTTGTGTATTTAATTCTTTTGATAATTCATGTGTTCCACTATTTAATTTATTTGCACCTTCTGTTACTTGTTTTGTTCCTTGGACTAATTGGTTTGAGCCATCTTTTAATTCTTTTGCCATATCATAAATTTTGTCTACTTTATTAAATATTTCTATATCTTTATCATCTATTAGCTTAGGTGTTGCAAAACAATATATTTCATTCATTTCAAAGTCTTTTGCTTCCATCGAAAATTCTACAGAATCTGGTATTTCTAGAGTATCTTTATTTATTCCTAAACTTTCTTGCATTCCTGGTAGTGCTACTCCAAAAATTATAGTTTTATTTCCATTATCTATTACTTTACCACTTGAAATCTCAATGTTTTTATTATTTTCATTGTCTACAACTGTACCAATTCCAACTACAAATGGAACATACATAGTTTCTAACTTACCATTTATTGTAACCTGTCTTTTTTCTTTGTTAGTAAACTCTAAAGTAACTTTTACAAGTCCATTTTTTCCTAAAATATCCTCTTTAGAAATCTCTTTTCCGTCTAATTTGTATGTTATTTTACATTCAATAGGTATTTCTTTTTCAGTATTTCCTTGATAATAAATGTCTTCTCCTTCTGCTTTCCAAATTAATTTTCCATTTTCTTCCTTAAATTCTTGGTCTCCACTTACATTTTCAATGTTCATTAAATCAGATATATCTTGTAAAAGTTCAGCTTTTTCTGTATTTTTTAAAT
>CAMIVO010000013.1 GCA_946401865.1 uncultured Clostridia bacterium | reverse complement strand
CTGTTTTTGGTTCTTCTGTTTTTGGTTCTTCTGTTTTTGGTTCTTCTGTTTTTGGCTCTTCTGTTTTTGGTTCTTCTGCTTTTATTTCTTTAATTGGATTTGATTGATCATCTTTAACTATATCAAAATAAAAGTTGTTTCCTAATTCATTTTGAACTTCTTCTAATGAGTCATATTCACCAAGATTATCCATAACATTTGTAAAATTATTCATTTCTTCATCTGTAACATCACTTGCTACTAAAATTGCAAGTGTAAGTCCATATGGTTCTTCATCATCTTCTGTAACATTTGCAAATTGAATTTCTCCTGTGGCGTCTTCATTGATTTTGACAGTTACTTTAAAATTAACTTCAGAATTTGATTGTAATAATAATCCAGAACATACAGCCATATCTTCTTCCAATTGTTTCATATCGTCTTCAATATCTTGATCAACTTCAATATCAGTTATTTTAGTTTGTTCTGGTGCAATTACTAAAATTGTAGGTGCTACATAATCATTTGTAGAAGTATTTTTCATTTTAACATTATAAATAATTTCATCTCCAGGTTTTACTTCTGTACCATTTCCTACATTAGATGTAATAGTTATTGTTACTCCATCAAATGCTGCATTTATAGGTAATGCAACTACTAATAGCATAATTGCAACAATTACTATTGCAACTATTGTTTTTAAATTTTTCATTAAAAATATCCTCCTTAATTAAATAAAAATAATAAATTTTTCTTCTTATGTTTTTATATACTAAAAAAAAATATTTGTCAATTAGTTTTTTATAATTGACAAAATATAAAATAAAAATGAAGTAAAAATGTAAATGCAATTATTTTTTTATTTAGGTACAATAAGTTTAAAATTGAAAAATATTTAATTTTTATCTGTTACAATTCATGGTTAAATTGCTAAAAGCCCGCACCAAGTTTATGTATTTATTTTTAAAATAAACTTGTGCGGAGACCACTTTCTTGCAAAATGTTTTCAAATATGAGAATTTTTAGGAAGCTTAACTTCCGTTAAAAAAAATTCCATATTTGATTTCATTTTTGTAGAAAGAAGGAATTTACGTATAAAAATAAATATATAAACTTTAGGCAGGGTTCATTTATAGTAAACCATGAATTGTAACATTTAATTATATATTTATGTCAAAAATCTCCGGTACCAGTGACATACCAGTGACAACATAACAACATTATTTTCCATTTATTTTAAATAATTTAAATATTTCAACAATTACAATTGGTGCAAATACTAAACCTAGTATTTCTAAAATATTATTAACTGGAAGCATTGGTATACTAAACATTGTTCTTAATGCTGGAACTAATAATACTATTAGCATTAATGCTGCAGAAAGAATTATTGCTCCAATTAATTTCATATTATTAAAAATATTTGTTTTAAAAATTGATTTTTTATTATCTCTTATATTAAATACATGTGTTAATTCTGAAAATGCTAAAACCATAAAAGCCATTGTTTGTCCTACTTCTATTTTCGATTGATCAAGAGTTAATCCTTGTATTGGCTCTGTGGTTGTAGCTAATCCTATCATAAATGCTGCTAATGTTAAAATTCCTATCATTATTCCTTGATATACTATTCTATAAGTCATTGACTTTGTAAAAATACCTTTTGTTTTTAGCGGTTTTCTTTGCATAATATCCTTATTTGCAGGGTCAAATGCTAATGCTAAAGCAGGAAGTGAATCAGTAACAAGATTTATCCATAAAATATGAATTGGCATTAAAATTTCTAAATGTGATATATCTGTTATTCCAAACCATTTTGCAAAAAGTGATGTTCCAAGTGTTGCAAGCAATAAAACAACTATTTCTCCAATATTTGATGATAATAAAAATTGTATTACTTTTAAAATATTGTCATATATTCTTCTTCCTTCTTCTACTGCACTTACAACTGTTGCAAAATTGTCATCTGTTAATATAACATCTGCTGCTTCTTTTGCAACATCTGTTCCAACAACACCCATTGCACATCCAATATCAGCTTGTTTTAAAGCTGGACTATCATTTACTCCATCTCCTGTCATAGCAACTATTTCACCTTGTGATTGCCAAGCATTTACAATTCTAACTTTATGTTCTGGAGCAACTCTTGCATATACTGAATAATTTCTAATATTTTTCTTTAAATCTTCATCTGATATTTTATCTAATTCTGTTCCTGTTATTGCTTCACTTTCGTTTTCAAGAATACCTAATTGTTTTGCAATTGCTGTTGCAGTAATTTTGTGATCTCCTGTAATCATAACAGTTTTTATACCTGCTGTTTTACATTTTTCAACAGCTACTTTTGCTTCTTCTCTTGGTGGGTCTATCATTCCATACATTCCAACAAAAGTTAGCTCTTTTTCTAAATCTTCAGTATTTGGTTTATAATCTAACTCTTTATATGCAAATCCTAATACTCTCATAGCGTCTTTTGCCATTGTTTCATTTACTTCATTTATTCTTGATCTGTATTCATTGAAATTATTACTTTCTATTCCATCTTCTATATGAGAATTACAAATTGCTAAAAGTTCATCTATTCCACCTTTTGTGAAGACTAAATATTTTTCATTTACCTGATGTACTGTAGTCATTAGTTTTCTTTCTGAATCAAATGGTATTTCATCTACTCTTGGCATTGTATTATATAAATTTTTAGTAAATCCTAGTTTAAAGGCAATATCAACTAATGCGGTTTCTGTAGGATCTCCTGTTAATGTTCCGTCATCTGCTATTTTAGTATCATTACATAGCATTCCATTATATACAAGTAGCTTTACTTCTTGGTTTGCATTTTCGTATTTAACAATATCATCTAAATTTACCATATCATAAACATGGTCATTAACAAACATTTTTTGAACTGTCATTTGATTTTTAGTTAAAGTTCCTGTTTTATCTGAACATATAACTGTTGCTGAACCTAATGTTTCAACAGCTGGCAAATTTTTAACAATTGCATTTCTCTTTACCATTTTTTGAACGCCAATTGCTAAAACTATTGTAGATACTGCAGCTAACCCTTCAGGAATTGCGGCAACTGCTAAGCTTACAGCTGTCATAAACATAGATACTGCATCTCTTCCTTGAAGCATTCCTGCTGCAAATATTACAGCACAAATTATTAAAGATACAATTCCAAGTGTTTTTCCTAAACTATTTAATTTTGCTTGAAGAGGAGTTTCTCTTTCTTTTCCTGAAGATAACATTCCTGCTATTTTTCCAACTTCAGTATTCATACCAGTTTCTACAACTATTGCTTTTCCTCTACCATAAGTAATTAAGCTAGAAGAAAATAGCATATTAATTCTATCTCCTATTGGAACTTCTTCTTGGTCTATTTTTTGAGCTTGTTTTTCAACAGGAACAGATTCTCCAGTTAAAGATGCTTCTTGTGCTTTTAGATTTACCGCATCTATTATTCTTAAATCTGCAGGAACATAATCTCCAGTATCTAATACTACAATATCTCCTGGAACTAGGTCTAAAGCTGGAACAACTAAAACACTTCCATTTCTTAAAACTTTAGCTTCATGTCCACTAAGCTTTTGAAGTGCCTCAAGCGATTTTTCAGCTCTTGCTTCTTGAACAACACCAATAATTGCATTTGCAATAACAACTACTAAAATTATAATAGAATCAGTAATTGCTTCCCCTTGTGCGATTGATACAGCTCCTGAAACAATTGCAGCAATTATTAAAATAATAATCATAAAATCTTTAAATTGCTCTAAAAATTTAATAAATATAGATTTTTTCTTTTCTTGTTTTAATTCATTTGGTCCAAACTTTTCTAATTTTTCATTAACCTGTTCTTGAACAAGACCATTTTCAATATCTGTAGCTAATTCTTTAGCTACTTCTTCAACTGTTTTATTAAACCAATTTGACATTTTCTTTCCTCCATTTTTTTCATTGGGGAGTGTCCCCAGTGCAAAAAATATTATTTTTCTTTTTTAAATATAAAAATTTTACTAAAAACATAGTTTAAAATAATAACTATAATATTTGAAATTATTTTCATTAAAATATCATTAAATCCTAATTTGTCTATTACAATCCACAAAAAAATCGTTTCTAATACAAGAGTTACTATTCTTGCGCTGAAAAATGATATTATCTCTCTTACTAAGTTTCTTAGCTCTGAAGTTTTAGAATTAAAAACATATATTTTGTTTGTTACATAAGCAAAGAGTACTGCAACTATCCATGCAATAGTATTACTTATAGCAGTTGATAGATTAACAAGTTTTGCACATATTGCAAATACTACAATATTAATTACTGTAGATAATGCTCCAAACACTAAATATCTCATACCCTCTCTATGTTCTCTATATAAATCAGCTAATTTTTTTAGTCCTATTTTTTCTGCAATTTTCAAAAAAAATTCTTCTATTTTATCTATTATCACTTTGTTCTCCTATTATCTTAAATCTTTCTCATTCTCTTTTAATTTTTTTAAATCTCCAATATTCCATGTTATATCGTTATTAATGTTAATAGCCTCTTCTCTTGAGATTTTTTTTGCAATTCCTAAAGCTACTAAAATTCCTAGTAATTTCGCTATATTTTCAAATTTTTTTGGTATATGAGTAGTATTCTTACTATTTTGACTAGAAAATTTTATATTTCCATTAGGAGCTTCATGAATAAAATCATCAACATTAAAAATTTCTGAACTTCTTTTTTTTCTTTGTTTTTTTGAATCTGAAGGTTCCATATAGAACTCTACATTAGGTTTTATTTTTTCGCCAACAGGCTCCATATAAAACCAGGAATCAATCTCATAAGAATAATCATCATACGTATATCCTAATAGTTCTATATACGAATCTAAATTTGTCAAATCAATTTCATAGTAAGTTTCACCTACTTTTACCAAATTATAAGTATGAGCAGGTATATTGCAATTAAATACCTCTATACCAGCTTCTAACATTAAATTTTGAGCTACCTCTGTATAACCCTCACATACACCTTTAGCATGGAAAAAATTATACCAAATATTCTCTCCCCATGTTTTTATTATATCTTCTTGTGTTAGTATTTTATTTAGTATTTTATTATAAACTTCATAATCATATTCCATATTTTCCATAACATATTTTGAGATTGCTCGTATTTTATCTAGCTCACTCATTTCTGGAGTTATAATTGAATTTACGATATTTCTAATATAATTCTTTAATTCTAAAGTTTTTTCTGTAAACGGATGTTCAATTCCTAATTCATTACAATATTCTATTAATTCTTCTGAAAACATTGGAACTTGATTTATTTCATTTCCCACTATTCTTTTTAAATTGGGTAATGATTTTACAACTTCTAAAAAATGATCACTAGTGACAAATTCAACTAATGAAATGTCAAGAACTTCAATACTAGGATTATTCATTATTGCTGTCATATCTGATATAAAGCTATTGTCTACTGTTCCTAGTGCCTTATCTGATGTATCATATCCACTAATAATCTTAATTTCTTCTTCATAAAAATTTAAATTAGCAATATCAGATTTATTTATACGGGAACCTGGTACTCCAAATCCAACATTTTTTAAATTTTTGCACTCTTTAATCCCATTTAAATTGGTTGTTCCAAAATGAGTACCAGCAGAAAAGGTTGTCAGATTTTTGCATCTATTTAAATCAAAATCATCAAATTTTGTTGGGCCTTCATGAAAATTTATAATAAAAGTTTTTAAGTTATCATTTTCTATTATTAATAAATCTTTTGATGTTATAACTCCATAAATATTTGTTAATATTAGTTTTTCAAGTTCTGTATCATTATTAAAAGCTCTAATATTAAAATCGTCTATTATTACACTATCCAACCAAATGTTTTTACACTTAGATATATCAATTGAACTTTCAAAATCAACCAATTTATCATAAATGGTTCCTATTGGGCATATTTTTAACTCTTGTAACACCTTAATTTGTGCCATTTCAAGATCTAAATAATTTAAATCTATATAATCATTATTTAAATACTCACCATCATATACTGTTAAATATTTTAATTCTATGTCCAATATCTGTATTTTTGAGCACTCTCCATTTATTTTTTCTCTATCACTAAACTCTACTTCAACATTATTTCCATCGATTTTTATTCCTGAGATAAAATGGTTATATCTACCGTCTATATTTATTTCTTGCATTTTAAACTGTTTTTCTATTAAATCCTTTGCTTGCATGATATCCTTAATTATATATTGTTGAATTTTTTCTTCTGTAGAAAAAGCATATATATCATCATCCAAACATCTAGTTGAAAATTTTAGTATATTGTTTTTTACATTTCCTTTTATTTGCTTTATTTGGCCTATACCTATTAGATATTCTAAATTATCACATCTCGATAAATCTATATAGCTAATAGAAATTAAAGGTTCTATGATAATATTTTTTAAACTATCATTTTCTATTTTTATATTATTCGCATATTCATCATCTACATACAAATCAGTTAGAATAATATTTTGTGCTGAATTCCATCTATTTATATACTTATCAATATCACTCCACTCGAAATTATCTAGCCAAATGTTTTCGCACTCACTAAGATTTAAATGTTCTTCATCAAAATTGCACCTAAAAAAAACATCTGGAAAATATTTATCACTCGCTTTAAATTCTTTTGTTACTGACGTATTATTAATTGTAACATATAATCGTTCACGATTATTATACTTTTCCTTTAAATCAAAATAATCCATATTTATATAATCATGAAGATATTCGCTATCATATATATATAATTTGTCGAGTACTAATCCGTTTAATTCTAGCCTTTCTGCATCTCCTTGTATTTTTTCTCCGTCTTTAAATTCTACTAATACACTTCTTCCATCAATTATTATTCCAGAAATATATTCATTAAATCCACTACCAATTACAACATTATGTGTTTCAAGTTGAGCTTTTATTAAACCCTTGTACATTTTTAATGTTAGATTTTCATTAACTTTATTTTTAGGATTTTTTATTTTTTCTAATAAATTATCATTATTACCTGTTGGAAAACTAAATATATCACCACCCGCAAAATTTGCTTCTCTAACATTTTTTATTGGTTCTACTGCCTGAACATTTATTGTGCTCTTACTTGAACTCATTAATATTCCAGTTGCAACTAATGCAGTAATTTTTTTCCAAACACCTTTACTTTTAAATCTCATTTTTATTAATTTCCTTTTTGAAAATAGTTATTATTCAAATATATTAGTATTTCTTTTGTTAAATCAGAAATTTTTTGTTCATACAGCTTCTTAGTAGTATCATATTTCCATTCATAATCTTTAGCTAATATTTTTTTAAAAAATTCTCTATATTTATATGGATATTTTAATCTTATTTCAAATGGTGCATATTTCATAATTTCAGTAATCTCTACTGCCGCTTTTGAAATTTCTTGAATTGTTCTATTTTTAATCATATATCCTCCATATTTCTACTTAAATAACAAATCAATTTTAATACTTTAGTTTTTTATTTAATACAATTACATTTATTAATTGTATTAAATTGTACTGTCCCCAATGAAAAATTCTAACTCTTCTTTACTAAAATGATATTTTTTGTGGCAGAAATTACATTCTGTATCTATTTTTCCATCTTCTTCAAGTATTGTTTTTATTTCTTCTTTACCTAAAGACCTTATACCACGTTCAAATTTATCTTTTGAGCAATTGCATTTATATTGCACTCTTAGATCTTGTTTTAATACCTCAATATTTTCGTCTCCAGTAACAGTTTTTGCAATTTGTTCTAAAGTCATATTTTCATCTAGCATTGCTGAAATTGGTTTTGAATTTGAAATTGCTTGTTCGATTTTTGTTATATCTTCATCTGTTGCATCTGGTAAAGGATTTATTATATATCCTCCTGCTCTTTTAACACCATTTTTATCAACTAAAACTCCAAGTGCAAGTGCTGTTGGCTTTTGCTCAGATTTTGCAAAAAATTCCGTAAAATCCTCTGCAATTTCTCCAGAAACTAAAGGAATTATTCCATTATATTTCGCATTTGTTATGTCATTTTGTCTAATTACATTCAAAAATCCAAAATTCCCAACTGCTCCACCTACATCTATTTTACCATTTTGTTTTAATGGTAGCTCAATTTTAGGGTTATCCGCATAAATTTTAATATTTGCTGTTCTTAAATCTTCTAACTCACAAATAGAAACTATGGTTCCCATTGGTCCATTTCCTTTTATTTGAATTGTTAAATTGTCAGAAGTTTCTTTTAAATTTAAGTGTGACATCATACTTGACACTGTTGCAACTCTGCCTAAAACTGCTGTTGTAGTTGGTGTTAAATCATGTATTTTTCTTATTTCTTCTACTAATTCAGTAGTATCGAGACACATTACAGCTACTCTTTTGTTATATGCTAAAAATTTTGTTATTTTATTTTCCATTTTTACTCTCTGTCCTTTCAAAATATATAATTCTAAGTATTTTATTGTTTTATTTGACAAAATAAAAATAAATGTATATAATATATATAGAAAGTAAGTAGCCACAAACAATGTGTGCTACCTCATAATATTTGGTAAACACCACACAGCTCGGCAAAGCTAAATGTGGTGTTTTTTTATATTTGTTTGTCTGTCCACATTATGTATATAATACACAATAAGGCGACATTTATGGCTAACGAAAACATAAAACCTATAATAAGGAAAAGTAAAAAATTTACCATAATAATCACCTCCTTACTCTCGACAAATAATCGAGGTTTGGAGATAACACACTCACATTTGCTTTAACTTACTTTCTATAGTAAATACTATACTATATTTTTATTCATATTTCAATAGGGAACTATCATTTTGAATATTTTTTGAGTTTTAATACTTTCAATAAATTTATAAATTATTTCATTACTAAGCAAAAAGCAGACATTCGCACATGTCTGCTTTTTTTTGACCATTTAATAATATGACTAGATCTTTATATTTATTATACAACAAATCAAAAAATATGCAATATTTTTTGATTATTTTATCTAAAAATCGTTCGAGCTTATTCGACATTTTTTACTAAAGTCTGACCCCAATTAAAAACTATATATTGTATTTTTCTCTTTTTGTATATTTTGTATGTAACAATTTTTCTGCTATTTCACTTCCTGGTTTTTGTAAAAATTCATCATATATCTTTTTTACAACTGGATTTTCATGTGATTTTCTAATTAGTGATTTTTCATCTATTGAATATAATGCATTTGCTCTTAATGCCCTTACATCAACTTCAGATCGTATTTTAGAAGATTTTATTGGCTGACCACCACCCATTACACATCCTCCTGGACATGCCATTATTTCTACAAATTGATAATCTGCTTTTCCTGATTTTATTTCTTCTAATATTTCTCTTGCATTTGCTAAGCCACTTGCTGCAACCACTTTAATCTCTTTTCCTGCAATATTTACTGTTGCTCTTTTAATTCCTTCTCCACCTCTTACTTGCTCAAAATTAATTTTTGGTAAATCTTCTCCTGTTAGAGTATCCTGAGCTGTTCTTAAAGCTGCTTCCATAACTCCACCTGTTGTTCCAAAAATTGCTGCGGCACCTGTTGCCTCTCCCATAGGTGAATCAAATTCTGAATCTTCTAAGCCTGTAAACTCTATATTTGCTTGTTTAATCATTCTTGCAAGCTCACGAGTTGTAATTACATTGTCTACATCAAATAAACCGTCATTAACCATTTCTTCACGTTGTCTTTCAAACTTTTTAGCAATACATGGCATTACAGAAACCATATATATTTTTTTAGGATCTATTTCTTCTTTTTCTGCATAATATGTTTTAATTAAAGCTCCAAACATTTGATGTGGTGATTTACAACTAGATAAATGTGGTAATAAATCTGGATAATTCATTTCAATAAATTTTATCCATCCAGGACTGCAAGATGTTATCATAGGAATATTTTCATTTGATGTAAATCTTTCTATAAATTCATTTGCTTCTTCCATTATTGTAAAATCTGCTCCAGTATTTGTGTCAAATACTTTATCAAATCCAATTCTTTTTAGAGCTGTAACCATTTTACCTGTTACATTAGTACCTATTTCCATTCCAAATTCTTCACCAAGAGCAACTCTAACAGCAGGTGCAGTTTGTGCAATAACTATAGTTTCTGGATCTTGTATCTTTTTCCATACTTCTTCTGTTGTATCTTTTTCATGTAAAGCTCCTGTTGGGCACGCTTCAATACATTGTCCACAAAATGTACAATTTACATCATTTAAAGATTTTTCATTTGTAGTTGAAATACAAGATTCAAATCCTCTATTAATACAATCAATTGCCCCTATTTTTTGTACATTTTTACAAGCTGCTATACATCTTCTACATAAAACACATTTGTCTGCATCTCTTACAATTGATGGTGATAAATCATCTACTTTATGTTCTTGCATTTCTCCTTCAAATTCTATATCTTGAATATTAAATCTTTTGCATAAATCTTGAAGTTCACAATTTCCATTTCTTATACATTTTAGACATTCTATTTTATGATTTGAAACTATCAAATCTAAAACAACTCTTCTTGCTTCAACTACAGCTGGTGTATTTGTATGTACTACCATTCCCTCCTCGGCTTTTGTAATACAAGAAGTAGCAAATCCACGTCTTCCTTCTACTTCTACAATACACATTCTACAATCACCAACTTCATTTATTTCCTTTAAGAAACAAAGTGTTGGTATATCAATTCCTGCTTTTCTTGCAGCTTCTAGAATTGTAGTTCCCTTTGGAACCTGTATGTTGTGATTATCTATTGTTAAATTAATTAGATTTTCTTCCATAAAATTTCTCCTTTTTTGCCTCATTTGGGCTTTATTTTTCTAATAAATAACCTTCTATTCTGTAACTTTCTATTTCATCAGTTGATGTATTGTATCGTGTCAATGGGGACGGACCTTTTTGACAACCTTTCACATGACACAATGTTACAATTCACGATTTACTATAATTTAGCCCAGCCTAAAGTTTATATATTTATTTTTTTAACAAATCAAAAACGAGTATTGCTATGCTGAGGCTGTTCGAACACTAGTGAGTTACAGCGTCAGTATGCACAGCAGGCAAAATTAATTCTGCACATTGTTCTCCGTCGAAAAAGAATTAAATTTTAGCAAGGCAAAATCTTACGCAAAAAGCGGAGTGTACGTGTTGTACATGAGCATTTTTAAGTAAGATTTTAACACAGCTAAAATTGTAATTATTTTTCGACTCAACTTATTGCGTGGAAAGGACACTTTGCAATACAAGTACCGCATTTAATACATTTAGTTTGATCAATTTCTCTAATATCTCTTCCTTCACCTTTAATTGCACCAACTGGACAATTTTTCTGGCATAATCCACAACCTTTGCACTTTTGTGGATCAATAGTAATTTTAGCTAATTTTTTACATTCATTAGTTCTACATTTTTTATCGAAAACATGCTCTTTATATTCATCCATAAAATATTTCATTGTACTTAATACGGGGTTTGGTGCTGTTTGACCAAGACCACATACACTTGCTCTTATTATATTTTTAGCTAATTTATCTAATTTTTCTAAGTCTTTTTCTTCTCCTTTTCCTTCTGTAATTTTTTCTAGAATTTCAAGCATTCTTTTTGTACCAATTCTACAAGGAGTACATTTTCCGCAACTTTCGCTAACTGTAAATTGTAAATAGAATTTAGCTAAACTTACCATACATTTTGTATCATCCATTACAATTAGTCCACCAGATCCCATCATAGAACCTATTTGTTTTAGAGATTCATAATCTATTGGAACATCTAAATTTTCTTTTGGTATACATCCTCCAGAAGGTCCACCTGTTTGAGCTGCTTTGAACTCACGACCATTTGGAATTCCACCACCAATATCATAAACAATTTCTCTTAAAGTTGTACCCATTGGTACTTCAACTAAACCTATATTATTAACATTTCCTCCTAATGCAAATACTTTTGTTCCTTTTGAAGTTTCAGTTCCGATTGAAGAATACCATTCAGAACCTTTTAATATAATTTGAGCAATATTGGCATATGTTTCAACATTGTTAATTAAAGTAGGTTTACCCCATAGACCTGCATTTGCTGGATATGGTGGTTTTACTCTTGGCTGACCACGTTTTCCTTCAATAGACTCTAAAAGTGCTGTTTCTTCCCCACATACAAAGGCACCTGCCCCTAAACGAATTTCTATGTCAAAATTGAAATTTGTTCCAAATATATTTTTTCCAAGTATTCCATATTTTCTTGCTTGTTCAATTGCAATTTTTAATCTTTTAACTGCTATTGGATATTCTGCTCTGACATAGATAAATCCCTTATTTGCACCTATTGTATATCCTGCAATTTCCATTGCTTCTAAAACAGCGTGAGGATCTCCTTCTAGAATACTTCTATCCATAAATGCTCCAGGGTCACCTTCATCTGCATTACATACTACATATTTTTGTTCACCTTGCACTGCTTTTGTAAGCTCCCATTTTTTTCCTGTAGGGAATCCTGCTCCACCACGTCCACGAAGTCCTGAATCAGATATTGTTTTTATAACATCATCTGGGCTCATTTCTTTTAATACTTTTTCTAGTGCTTTATATCCGTCAAAAGCTATGTATTCATCAATTTCTTCTGGATTAATAACACCACAATTTTTTAGTGCTATTCTTTTTTGTTTTTTGTAGAAATTAAGTTCATCTAAACTATTTACTTTTGTTCCATCTATGTCTTTTGCCAATAATCTTTCTACTTTGTTTCCCTCGATAATATGAGTTTGAATTATTTCTTCACAATCATCTGGTGTAACACCTGCATAAAATGTATCTTCTGGTCTTATAATTACAATTGGACCCTTTGCACATAGTCCAAAACACCCTGTTTTTATAACTCTAACATTTTCTATATTTTTTTCTTTTATTATTTTATTAAAATTTTCTAAAATTTGAGGAGATTTAGATGATGTACATCCTGTACCATGACATACTAAAATGTGTTTTTCTCTTGTATCTGCTTTGGTATTAATTCTTAAGTCTAATTCTTTTTTCTTTTCCTCTCTAATTTTATGAATTTCTTCCAATGATTTCATAACTTAATATCCTTTCCTTGGTTGTCAATAGGGACGGACCTTTTTGACAACCTACCAAATTATCCTAGAAAATATAAATAATTTTTTTCCTATTCTTTTTCAACTTTTTAATTCTTAACAAGTTGTCAAAAAGGTCCGTCCCTATTGACAACTCATCAACTCATCTAGCACCTGATCTAGCTTCTGCACAGTTGCTTTTCCATAAACTTCACCATTTACAGTAAAAACTGGTGCTAAACCACAGGCTCCTACACATCTTGTTTCTTCTATTGAAAACTTACCATCTGGAGTTGTTTCTCCTACTCCTATTTTTAATCTTTCTAGTAATCTATCCATAATTTTTTGTGAACCTTTAACAAAACATGCTGTTCCTAAACATACTGAAATATTATATTTTCCCTTTGGTTTTAAACTAAATCTTGAATAAAATGTAATTACTCCATAAATTTCTGCCATTGGTATTCCTAAATATTCTGAAAGTTCTTGTTGTGCTTCTTTTGGAACATAACCGAAATGCTCTTGAACTTCATTTAGCATTTGTATTAAATTGTCTTTTTCAGGTAAAAACTCACTACATAATTTTTTCATAAATTCTTTATCTTCCATTTATTTCCTCCATTATCTAAATTTATATTCTAATTATATCAAAATAATAAAAAAAAACAATAGGATAAATAAAAAAACAGACAAACAAATTCTTGAAGCTTTACTTCATGGAATTGCTTAGTCTGTTTTGTTTTTCTCTATTTTGCCTTCATCTCATCATATTCTTTTTTTGATAATGGTTCTATATTACCACAATGAGTACAGAATATTCCCCTGTTTTTTACTTTAGAGAATAGTGGAAATACATAAAATAATTTTATTTTATATTTTTCTGTTATTAAAAGCTTCTTAGCCTCATAATTACAATTTTCACATTTAGAAATTCCTAAATCTTTATCTGCTTTAAAATGTGATCCATAACTATAAAATACTACCATAATTATTTCACCATCCTTTGCTTGATTTGGTTTAGTAAGTTATCAAATTTTTCATCTTTTTTATCTCTTAGCTTAAATGCAATATTATATATTTCGTTCTCATTAGTTTCAATACATATATGATCTCTTTGTGATAACTGACCATTTTCCATTGAACATTTATATACATTTGTTATTTTTTTAATTGGTATTACTAATAGATCTTTTTCAAAATTATAAATATTCAAATTTCCTATTATAGTTGAATACTTCTTTTCTGTATATGAATTTGATGAATTAATGTCATTGTCATACATATCATATTTTCCATCTTGTTTTAAGTCTAATATCTCTTTTTGTGATTTTTTATACTCTTTATTGTTTTTTAATAAAGAAAGTGGCAAACATAATATCATTATTGCACCAAAAATCATTAATACTGCGCCCAATCCTTTATCTTCATTACTAGCAGTTGTATCTAAATAATATTTTCCTATATATTCCGAAAGATTTGTAAAATTAACCTCATTTGATTCAAGCTGTTCATTAATTTCTTCTATGAAAATTTTTGATACTTCGTTTTCAAAATTTTTAGAATATCCATACATTCTTTTTGGATCTTGAGCTATTGCATTATTATATTCTTCTTCTGAAGTAACTATTGGAATTTCTGTTGTTGAATTTTGCTTTATTAAAATACATCCAACTACTGTATTTTGATTTATTGCTAAATAATATTCCTTTTTTGTTCCATTTTCTGCTGTTTCTTCAACATATGGTCCTTCTAAATATTGTGCATCTATATAGCTATATTCTCCAATTTCAGTTACATCTGACCACTTTTTTTCTTCTTCTTTTTTATTATAACTAGAAAATCCTGATGCGAAAAATATGATTCCAATTATAGCTATAATTATAAATAAAACATTATTTTTTCCTTTTTTTTGTTTAATAATTTCTTCCATTATTTTCCCCTTTCAAATTATTTTACATATATTGTAACATACATTTTGCGACATTTCAATGATTTAACATATTTTTCCCCCGCCTAAAACATAATCTCCCACATAAAACACAGCAGATTGTCCAGGTGTTAAAGCTCTTACTTCTTCATCAAATTCTACTTTTATTTGATTATTGTTAATTTGCATAATTTTTGCTTTTGTTTGTTTGGTTGAATACCTTGTTTTTACTTCGACTTCAATTGGAGTTTTTATTTCATCTACTAATATTAAATTAATATCTTCTACAATTACTTCTTTTTTGTAAAGTTCGTGTTCTTCTCCAACTATGACTTCATTTTTTAAGCTATTAAAGCCTAAAACAAAAAGTGGAACTTTATAAGCAATTCCAAGACCTTTACGTTGCCCAATTGTATAATTGTATAGTCCTGTATGTTCTCCAAGTATTTCTCCTTTAGAATTTACAATATTACCTTTTTTAGGTTTTATGTCAGAATTGTTTTCTAAAAATTTTTTGTAATCTCCATCTGGTACAAAACATATATCTTCCGAATCTGGCTTATTTGCGACTTTCAAATTATTGTCACTTGCAATTTTCCTAATTTCATCTTTTGTTTCAAAATCTCCTAATGGAAATATGACTTTTTCTATTATATCTTTTGGAATATTCCAAAGTACATAGCTTTGGTCTTTTTTCCCAGCATTTGATTTTTTTATTGTCCATCTTTTAAATTCTTTGTTATACTCCGTTTTTGCATAATGCCCTGTTGCAATATAATCTATTCCCATTTCTTTAGCTTTTTGTTGCATAAGTCCAAATTTCATATATTTATTACATTCTATACATGGATTAGGTGTTTTACAATTTGCATAACATTTAATAAAATCATCTATTACATATTTTTTGAATTCATCTTTATAGTTAAATATAAAGTGTGGAATTCCTATTTGATTACATACATTTTTTGCATCTAAATATGTATTTGTATTACAACAACTGCTTCCTACAAATAGCTCTAATGTACAACCTATAACTTCATATCCTTGTTCTTTTAGAAGTAGTGCAGAAACTGAACTGTCTACTCCTCCACTCATTCCTAACAATACTTTTTTCATAAATATTTTTTCCTTTTATTGATACATTTTTTAAACTGGGTGAAACCTGTCCGATTAGCTTTTGTAAATCTCTATTTTTCTGAAGGCAACATATCTTCTAAAGTGTGCCATGCTAAAAGCGCACACTTAACTCTTGCTGGCATATTTGCTACATTTTTAAAAGCAATAGCATCTTCTAATTTTTCTAAATCTTCTTCTTTTACATCTTCTCTTTTTATCATAGAAATAAAGGTTTTTATTATTTCTTTTGCCTCTTCAATTGTTTTCCCTTTTAAAGTATCTATCATAATTGAAGTTGAGGCTTGTGAAATTGCACAACCATGGCCAGAAAACGCCATATCTTCTATAACATTTCCATTCATTTTAACTTCTAGAGTGATTTCATCTCCACAATTTGGATTATGTCCTATATCACATAAATCGGCTTTTCCTAATTTCTTTTTATTATATGAATTCATACTGTGTTCCATAATGAGTTCATTATATATATTATTTAAGTCTTCCATAAGATATCCTTTCTAAATTTGACTTTTATTTTTTATTATAATATAATTGTAGTTAGGAGGTGATATATATGAGTAATGAGCAACAGCAACCTATTGTTCCAAGAGTTGATACACCAATTCCAACAAATAGTCCTCAGGTTGATACAGCACGTATACTATCCATTATAGATACAATTTATAATTTAATGAATCAATATGATTACTCTGAAAATACTAGATCTACTGACTTCAAAAAAATGCTTTCAGATTTACCTATAGATGTTTCATCACTTTATGATATACAAATTAGATCTAATGAAAATAGATATGGATTTTTAGGTAATCTAAATACTTTGCTTGCTAACATTAAATCTATATGTGAACCTAATAGAACTGAAACAATGCAAAAACTTCCAGATGATCCAGATAATTTAATCCAATAAAAGCCTTATTTATAAGGCTTTTATCTTTTTAAAAACCTTTCAAACATCTTATACGCCTTATTTAATGCTTGTATTAATCTATCTGCATCCTCTTTTGTATTATAAAAGTAAAAACTTGCTCTACATGTTGAATCTATTCCCATATATCTTAAAAGTGGCTGTGCACAATGGTTTCCGTGAACGCACACATACTCCTTCAGAATCTAATATACTTGCAACATCATGTGGGTGAACTCCTTTTATATTAAAAGAAATTACACTTGAATGATTGTTTAAATTTGGTGTTAAATATAAATCAATAAAATCTAATTTCTTTAATTCTTCTATTGCATAAAACACAACTTCATTTTCAATTTCTTGTATTTTATCATATCCTATTTTTTCAATATAATCAATTGCAGACCCTAGGCCTATTACACCTTCTACATTTTGTGTTCCTGCCTCAAATTTATTTGGAAGTGGTGCAAATGTCGTTTCTTGCTCATAAACATATTCTATCATATCTCCACCCATAAGAAAAGGTGTCATTTTGTTTAATATTTCTTTTTTTCCATATAAAACGCCAATACCAAGTGGTGCAAGCATTTTATGCCCTGAAAATACTAAAAAATCACAATCTAAATCTTGCACATCTATTTTCATATGAGGAATACTTTGAGATGCATCTAACACAACAACTGCACCTTTTTTATGTGCATATTTTATTATCTTTTTTACATCATTAATAGTTCCCAAAACATTTGATACATGTGTAATTGCAACAATTTTTGTATTATCAGTAATTTTAGATTCAATTTCTTCATCTGAAATTTCGAAATCTTTATTTATATACATATATTCTAATTTAGCTCCAGTAACTTTACTTACTTTTTGCCATGGAACTAAATTTGAGTGATGTTCCATAATAGAAAGCACTATTTTATCTTCATTTTTTGCATTTTCCATACCATAAGAATATGCAATTAGATTTAGAGCTTCTGAAGCATTTTTTGTAAATATTATTTCATGCGAATGTCTAGTATTTATAAATTTTGCAATTTTTGATCTTGTGTCTTCATATTTCTCAGTTGCCTCCATGCTTAAAGAATATGCACCTCTATGTGGATTTGCATTAAAATTTTCATAAAAGTCTTTAATTGCATCAATTACTTGTTTTGGCTTTTGAGTTGTTGCTCCACTATCTAAATAAGCTATATTTCTATTTTTTAATAATGGAAAGTCATTTTTTATTTCATCTATATTCATAATTTAGCCCTTTCTGTCGATTTTTGTCGAACGACATATTCCCACTTTTAAACTAGTTTCATATCTATTTGTTCTAAAATTTCCTTTTTTATTTTTTCATTTTCTATGTCCTCAATTATTTCATTAAATCCAGCTCTTATTATTAGCTTTTGAGCTTCTGTTTTTGTTAGACCTCTTGTCATTAAATAAAATAGCTCCTCTTGGTCTATTTTTCCACATGCAGAACTATGGCTACCTTCTACATCTTCTTCTGTGCATAATAGGACTGGCAATGAAATTGATTTTGCAGTATCTGATAAAATTGTACAATATTCTTTTTCATCTCCTATTGCTTTTTTGCATCCTTTCTTGAAGTCTATTGTTCCTTTAAAATGTTTTTTACAAATTCCATCTATTGCACCTTTTACATCCATTTTTGCATTTGCTTTTTTTCCATAACATTCCATAATGTAATTTAAGTCTATTACTTGTTCTTCATTTCCTAAATATATAGTATTTAAAGAATTGTTAGAATTGTCTCCATTTAAATTTGCATAGTAATTTGTAACAGAATTTTTCCCACCAAAATCAATTATTGTATATTTAACATCTGCATTTTCTTCTAAAACATTTTCAATTGCAATAAAATTATTTGATTTGTTATTTAACATATTTAGAATTATTATATGGGCTTTAGCTTCTTTATTTGCTATAACTTTTATTTTAGAATTTTGATAAGCATCTGTATTATCAATTGATTTATATTTTAATATTATAGTAGAATTTGATTTTTCTTTTAGATTTATTTCTATATTTTCAATTAAATTTTTATTATCTTTAGAAAATTTATAGTCTAATTGTAACTCTTTATTTTCATTATTTATAGCATTAATATTTATATTTTTATTTGATTTATCTTTAATTTGATTTTCTAAAAATTCTCCATTACCATACTTAAATTCTGTGAATTTATTCATTTCTAGAATTTCAAAATCAGTTATATCACCTAAAAACTTCAAACCGCCAAATTCTTGTATATTTTCTGGTATTTCTATATTTTCTAATTTTATATTATTTATATTGTAATTTTTTGCTGTTCTAATTGGTGTTTCATTAAATTCTAAATTCATTATATTTATCCTTATAATTAAATTTTAAGTTTTTTAAAGGATTTACTTATAAACCTATTATTTTTAAAACTATTTACTAATAAAAAAAATTGTGCTATACTCTACATATTATATAGAATAGGAGAATCTTTATGGATAATTCAGCTATTAAAGGCACGCAAATTGTATATTATAATTCTTTTATAAAATCATTCATTAATACAATAAGTTCCCCAAAATATAGTATAGATGCTACAATTCAAGAAAAATTTAAAGCAATTACAAATAACTTTGCTGACTCTTTAAATATTAATTTACCAAATTCTTACGTTTTCATAGACGAATTTCCTCAAAAAGCAAAATTATTAACATATACTACTTGCGAAGATATTAATATTAATAGAGCAAACCAAATTATAAGTTTTTGCGACCAACTTGTTTCATTATTTTTTACAATTATCGACCTTAATAAAATAAACTGTATTCCGATTTTCGAAGAATTATCTTTTAGACTTAATAAATTAATATACGATCTTAATTTATTAATGAAACAATATAATAATAATCTCCATCCTGATTATGGTCCTGAGCTAGGCTAATATTAGGATTTTTTTACTTTTTATTTATTTTATCAATAATTGTCGACTTTTGTCGAACGTTTTTTCTTGATTTGTAGTATATTCTGTTATATAATTATGTTACCTCTTTTTAGAGAGTATTTTCATAAAGGAGGTGATGACATTGATGAACAAACTTCTAAGGTTAGTTGCTATGATATTAATTTTCTTGATTTCAAAATCTGATAATTAATACATAGAAACGTAAAAACCCCACTCGGCATAGTGGGGTTTTTTATGACATTTATGAAAAACTTCTAAGATTGTTTTCATATTTATAATACATCAAATTTTCAAAAATGTCAATCTTTATTAAGATTTTTTCATCGCAAAATTCGACATATTTCCCACTTTTTGATATTATGTTTACAAAACCCACAAACCCTCTTGACATAATAATAATAATGATGTATAATTAAAGTAGTAGCAGGGCAAGTTGCCCAAGTTTTTTACGACCTGTCCCACACGGAGGGGGACAAAAAATGAAAAAAATAATCAAAATATTCAAAAATCTGTCAAATGTGTTGCCACTTATCGCTAATATTTTTACGGCGATAGTGGCTATCTACGAACTGACGTCCAGCGAGGCGTCAGTAAGCGTAGGAGAAGAGGAGTCTGGCGAGTGAGCCAGCTCTTTTTCTTTTATTTAAATTAGTTTACCCTATTGCTCCTTCAAGCTCTAGATTAATCAAATTATTCATCTCGACTGCATACTCAATTGGAAGTTCCTTTGAAATTGGTTCTGCAAATCCTCTAACTATCATTGCTTTTGCATCTTCTTCACTTAGACCTCTTGTCATTAAATAGAAAATTGATTTATCACTTATTTTCCCTATTTTTGCCTCATGTGAAAATTCAACTTCATCTGTTTTTATATCATTTACAGGAATTGTATCTGACCTTGATATATCATCTAACATTAGAGATTCACAGTCAACAGATACTTTTGAATTTTTCGCATTTTCATTTACTCTAACTAATGCTCTATAAGTTGCTGTTCCACCGTTTTTTGAAATTGATTTTGAATTTACAATACTTGATGTATTTGGAGCATTATGAACAACTTTAAATCCTGTGTCCAAATTTTGTCCTTTTCCTGCAAAAGATATTCCCGTATATTCTGTTTTTGCACCTTCTCCATTTAGTATACTCATTGGATATAGCATAGATATTTTTGAGCCAAATGATCCTGAAACCCAATCAACCTTTGCGTTTTTACCGATAATTGCTTTTTTAGTATTTAAGTTTAACATATTTTTTGACCAATTTTCTATTGTTGAATATCTTAAATATGCGTTGTCTTTCACATATAATTCTACACATCCTGCATGAAGATTTACTTTATTATATTTTGGTGCAGAACATCCTTCTATAAAATGAAGTGAAGCTCCTTCATCTACTATTATTAAAGTATGCTCAAATTGACCTGATTCTGGAGAATTTAACCTAAAATAACTTTGAATTGGAATTTCTACTTTTACCCCTTTTGGTACATATACAAAAGATCCACCTGACCAAACAGCTCCATGAAGTGCAACAAATTTATGGTCATATACCGGAACACATTTCATAAAATGTGCTTTTACTAAATCTGGATATTCTCTTACAGCCGTTTCCATATCTGTATAAATAACGCCTTGTTCTAAAAGCTCATTTTTCATACTATGGTATACAACTTCTGAATCATATTGTGCTCCAACTCCAGCTAAAGACTTCTTTTCTGCTTCTGGAATTCCAAGTTTATCAAATGTGTTTTTTATATCTTCTGGAACTTCATCCCAATTTCCTGTCATTTTGGACTTTGGTCTTACATATGTTGCAATTTCATCCATATTTAATTCAGACAAATCTGGTCCCCATGTTGGAAGTTCTAGTTTTTCGTATACTTCTAGCGCTTTTAATCTAAAATCTTTCATCCATTCAGGATCATTTTTTTGTTTTGAAATTTCTTTTATGATTTCAGGTGTTAACCCTTTTTTTATTTTAAAATCATATTCATCTTTATTTTTTATGTCATAAATATTTCTATTTATTTCTTCTAATTTCGTTTTCATTTACTCACCCTTATAATTTTTATACCCATTTTCTTCTATATCTTTTATAATTTCTTCTCCACCTGTTTTTACAACTTTTCCATTCACTAAAACATGTACAAAATCAACCTTTAAACTTTTTAATATTTTTGCATTATGTGTAATAATTAGTACTGCATTATCTTTATTTTTGAACATTTCTATTCCTTTAGATACCACATTTATTGCATCTACATCTAAACCCGAATCTGTTTCATCAAGTATTGCAAGTTTAGGGTTTAAAACAAGCATTTGAAGAATTTCATTTTTCTTTTTTTCTCCTCCAGAAAAACCAACATTTAAATCTCTTTCACTATATTCTGGCTTTATTTGAAGTTCATTCATTTTTTGTTTAACTTCTTCTTTGAATTTAAAAATTTTTACAGGTTCTCCTGTGATTTTATTTTTTGCTGTTTTTAAAAAATTTGTAACAGATATTCCTGGTATTTCTTCTGGAAGTTGAAAAGACATAAATATACCTTTTCTTGCTATTTCATCTGGTGACAAATTTGTAATATCTTCATTTTCAAATATGATATTTCCTTCTATTTTCTTATACTCAGGATTATTAAATATTGCATTAGCTGTAGTTGTTTTTCCAGAGCCATTTGGTCCCATAATAACATGAACCTCTCCTTTATTTATTTTTAAATCTATACCTTTTAAAATTTGCTTTTCTCCCGCATTTACATGTAAATTATTTATTTGTAATAATTCGTTTTTCATTTTTTAATCCCTTCTTTTTATATTTTTTTATAAGTGTTTCAGAATGAAAGTATGTCCTGTTTCATAAATGAGCCTGTCTCCAATTTAAAAGCATCTACTTTTCTCTCCTGACACATGTTCTACATCTCTCATTTGCTATGTTATAATCGCAGTCTAAGCTACTTAAGTTAAGCACTTTATGTACATATTTAGCTAAATAATTTAGAGTATTATCTTCCATTGTAAGTTTAAGTTTTTCTGCTTCTTTTTTAGCTTTTTCTTCTTCTAATCCTAAAACATCTTTTAAAAAAACATAACTTATATCGTAAGCTTCTAATACCTTTTTAGCTATATCTATTCCCTGCTCTGTTAATTCGATTTTCCCATATGTCTCATTATTTACAAGACCCATTTCTTTCATATTATTTATTGCTTTTGTTACACTTGGCTTAGATATGTTTAAGTATTGTGCTATGTCTGTAACTCTAATTTCTCCATTTTTCATCTTTAAAACATACATTGCTTTTAAATAATCTTCTTGTGATTTTGATATCATATTTTTCTCCTTGAATGTTAGTTTCGGCTAACATTATATTATAATTATACTCTATTGTCAACTAATTATTCAAAAATTTAATTTTTTTTCAAATATCCCTTGACAAAAAACAAAACACATACTATAATACTATTTGTCGTTAGACAAAATCTACCAATATTATGCAGATGTGGCGGAATTGGTAGACGCACAGGACTTAAAATCCTGCGGTTGAATAAACCGTGCCGGTTCGATTCCGGCCATCTGCACCAAAAAAATCGCTAGTAATAGCGTTTTTTTATTTTTCTTTTTTTCCTATTGCCAAATTTTGATTTTTGTGTTATTATATACAGAGTTCATAGGAGTATAGTGTCAATGGTAGCACATCGGTCTCCAAAACCGCTTGTGAGGGTTCGAATCCTTCTACTCCTGCCAAGTGAAAAAATCCAAGATTCATAAATCTTGGATTTTTATTTTTTTCGTGGCAAATCATTTTTTATCAAAAATCTTCATTACTAATAGCACAGTATCTACTCTGTCAGCTTTTTTATTTCTTCATCATTCTTTAATCTTTCGCTTAAAAAGTGTATTGCTCGTTTATCTTGACTAACAGCAATTTTTGCAATTTCTTCATTATCTCTTAATCTGTAACTTGCATATTTAATAATTAGCCCTTTATTTGAAACTGCAGCCTTAACCACATCTTCATCATCTCTTAATTCCTCTGAGGCAAAATACAAAGTTTGTCCATAACTTTTTACACTTTCAAAAATTACATCTTTATCAGCTTTTAGTCTTTCAGATGCATAACAAGCAGTCCATGGTGCATTTTTTACAGCTAAAAGCATTATTTCTTTATTATCTTTTAATCTGTCACTTGCAAATTCCATTGCTTCCCCATCATTTTCTAAAGCCTTTTTTACTACTTCTTCATCATCTTTCAAATTATCTGAAACCCATTCCAAAAGCTTTCCTTGACCACTTACTGCATTTAATACATATTCTTTATTATTGTTATTTTTTTTTATTTCTGTAACCTCTGGTGCTTCCACTTTTATCACTTTCCAATCTCTTATAATAAAAATTTAATTTATTTTTAACACATCTCAAATCATATTTTTAATGAAACATTAATTATTATATATTTCCAAATATATTTCATAGTCCCTAAGTATTTTTCTAACATAATTATTTGTTTCTTTAAAAGGAATGTTTTCTAAATCTGAACCATCATTTTTTAAAGTTCCTTTGCTTAACCAATTATCGACATTTCCGCTTCCTGCATTATAAGCTGCTAATGCAAGTCCTGTATTTTCATATTTCTTTAGTAAAATCGATAGAAGTTTTGTGCCTAAATTTATGTTTATTTCAGCATCATATATACTATCTTCTGTAACATTAATCCCTGCTTTTGGAGCAACTTCTTCTGCTGTTGAATATAATAATTGCATTAATCCTAGAGCTCCTTGCGAAGATTTAGCATACTGGTTAAAATTACTTTCTGCTTTAATAGTTGCATATATTAAATATTTGTCAACATTATACTCTTTAGAATATTTTTCTACATATTCAGAATAATCGATTTTATATATGTTTTTTAATACAGCATTTTTTATATTATTGTAATTTATGCAAAATATTATAATTATAATTATTAATATAATACTTAATAGTTTTTTCAAAATTTCACATTTCCTCTCTATGTAAATACTTGTTAAAGAAATCAGTCACTGACGAATTATCAATGGTTGTCAAAAAGGTCCGTCCCCATTGACACCCATTGACAAGTTATTTGCAATCATACCAATTGCTTGCTTCAGATATATCAGCTATTAGCGGAACTTTCAATGTTACTGCTGTTTCCATCGATTGTTTTAAAATCTCTTTTATTTGTTCTTTTTCTTCTATTGGTGCTTCTATCATCATTTCATCATGAACCTGTAACACTATTTTTGACTTTAAATTTCTCTTTTTTATTTCGTTATAAACTTTTATCATTGCAATTTTCATTATGTCTGCAGCTGTTCCTTGAATTGGTGTATTCATTGCTGCTCTTTTTCCAAATTCTCTAACCATATAATTATTTGATTTTAACTCTTGAATATATCTTTTTCTACCAAATTGTGTTTCTGCATATCCTTTTTGTTGTGCCTTTTCTACCACATCTCCCATATATTTTTTTATTCCAGAATATTCTTCTAAGTATTGCTCAATATATGCTTTTGCCTCTTTTCTTCCTATTCCTAGTTGTTCTCCAAGTCCAAAATCACTTATTCCATAAACTATTCCAAAATTAACTGCTTTTGCATTACTTCTTTCTTCTTTTGTAACTTCTTCTATAGGCTTGTGAAGAACTTTTGAAGCTGCTTGTTTATGAATGTCTTCTCCATTTTTAAAAGCTTCTATCATATGCGAATCTTCTGACATATGAGCTAAAACTCTTAATTCTATTTGAGAATAATCTGCATCTATATATACACATCCATTTTCTGGTGTAAATACTTTTCTTAACCTTTTCCCTAACTCAATTCTTGTTGGTATATTTTGAAGATTTGGTTCTGTTGAACTTATTCTTCCTGTAGCAGTAATTGTTTGATGAAAAAATGAGTGTATTCTTCCAGTTTTTGGATTTATATAAGGTCTCATTCCTTCTACATAAGTTGAATTTAGTTTAGAAAGTTGTCTATAATCTAATATTTTTTCTATTATAGGTGATTCAAACTTTAATTTTTCTAAAACATCTTCTGCAGTAGAATATCCGCTTTTGGTCTTTTTTATTACAGGTAATTTCATTTTTTCGAATAAAATTTCACCTAATTGTTTTGGTGAATTTATATTAAATTCTTCGCCAGCTATATTATAGATTTCTGATGTTAATACTGTTAATCCATCTTTTAGAGTTTTTCCGAATTCAATTAAATCATTTTCATTTATTTTCATTCCATTAAACTGCATGCTAGCAAGAACTTCAATTGTTGGGATATCTATTGTTTCAAATACTTCTATTTCTTCTTGCTCTTTTAATTTTTCTGTTAAAATATTTGAGATTTTATCAATTGCATAAGCATAAAAAGTGTTTCTATATAATGCTTCATCTATATTATTTTCTGTATTTTCAAATAATGTTATTTGTTTTGTTTTTTCACTAGTTACTCCATTTTTTGATAAATAATTACTTGTGTTAATGTTTAAATATTGCTCTATTAGTCCATCAATAGGATATTTCCCAACACTTGGATCTATAATATATGCTGCAACAGCAATATCATACTTCATATTCTGTATTGTAATGTTTTTTTGTTTTAATAATATATAAGTATTTGACAATTCATAACCAAATTTTTCTATTTTTTCATTTTCAAAAATTCTTTTTATAAATTCAAAAAATCCTGCTTCTGTTGATTTTATAAAATATGCTTCATTTTTTTCACTATTAAAAATTGAAATTGATGTAATTTTACTTTTTATAATTAACTCTGGGTTTAAATCATCTTCTAAACCTAAGTAAAATACCATTTTATTTTGCTTATTTAAAAATTCTTCTACCTCACTTATTGTAGCATCTTGCTTTATTATAAACAAGTTAGATAAATCTGTTTTAGTATTACTTACAACATTTTCATTTTCTAAATTAAATCTTTCAATATATCTTTTAAAATTCCATTCAGTAAATAATTCTAATACTTTCGCCTTATCCCATTCTTCTGTTTTTAAATTTTCTAATGTATCTTCTAATGGGACATTACAATTTATTTCTCCTAAAGTTCTTGAAAGTATTGCCATATCTTTGTTTTCAATAATTGATTCTTTATTTTTCCCTTTTAAATCATCTTTTCCTTCTTCTATAGCTTTATAAAGATTATCAATTGTTCCATATTTTTGAATTAACCCAATTGCAGTTTTAGGTCCTATTCCAGGAACACCTGGAATATTGTCTGAAGTATCTCCTTGCAAACCTTTTACTTCTATTAAAGCATTTGGCTCTAAACCATATTCTTCAATTACTTTTTTTCTGTCATATTCATCAACTTCTGTTTTTCCTTGTTTAGTTCTTGGAATTCTTATTGTAACTTTATCTGTTGCAAGTTGAAATGTGTCTCTATCTCCAGATAATATAGTAACATCAAGACCCTGCTTTTCTCCAAATTTACTTAAAGTTCCTAAAATATCATCTCCCTCATATCCTTCTTTTTCAACAATGTCTATATTCATTGCTCTTAAAACTTCTTTTATCATAGGCATTTGCTGAGCAAGTTCTTCAGGCATTCCATGACGATTTGCCTTATATCCTTCATATAATTTATGTCTTGCTGTTTTTGCTTTTAAATCAAAAGATACAGCAATATAATCGGGATTTAAATCTTCTAAATTCTTAAATAAAATTGCTAAAAAGCCATATACAGCATTTGTATATTTTCCATTATTTGATAACATTTTATTTCCCATAATTCCATAAAATGCCCTGTTCATTATACTATTTCCGTCTATCAATAATAATCTTTTACTCATAAAAAAACCTCATTTTCTAACATTAACCTCATGATACTCTTTTTCAGTATTAACACTCCATATATTTGTCTTGTCTTTTGTTCCATTAATAATATTTTTTACAGCTTCAAATGCAGTCACCATAGAGTGGTCCATATTATTATATCTATGCTGTCCATTTCTTCCAATACAATATAAATTTTCATATTTGTCTAAGTATTTTACTAATTTATCCATATCTTTATATGTATCAAAATATGCAGGATATGCTTTTTTTATTTTTTCTCTATGAGAATCTAATATACTACTCTTTTCAATTATTCCCATTTCAATCAATTCATTAGCTGCAAAGTTTATAAATTCTTGGTCTTCCATATTCCAGTATTTATCATTTTCTTGACAAGTATATTCTAGTCCTATCCATACAGTATTTTTATTATCTTTTACCATATATGGAGACCAATTGTTAAATATTTGAAGTCTTAAAAGTTTTGCATTAGGCTCATGTATATATATCCAACAATCTGGAACTCTATTTTCTAATGTTTTTATATTTGTTTCATTTTTTAAATTTAATTTATTTACTAAAAGTCCTACTGTAATAAAATCTCTATATGGCAATCCTTTTGCGATATTAAGTATTTTTTCAGGTATTCGTTCTCCTTTAAAACCTGTAACTAAATCCTTTACTGGCATAGAAGATATAAATATATCTCCTTCAATAGTAAAATTTCCAATTGAAGTTGTACATTCAACTGATTTTATCTTATTATTTTTTATATTAATATTTACAACCTTATATCCTTTTAATATCTTACCACCTTTTGTTTCTATTCTTTTTGCTAATGTGTTCCAAAGTTGTCCAGGTCCATATTTTGGATACCAAAATTCCTCTATTAAAGAAGTTTCAGTATTTTTATTATTTTTTATTTTAAATACTTTATTTATCATATCTTTTATTATTGCTGTAATCGATACTCCTTTAACTCTTTGGGCTCCCCAATCACTAGAAATATCTTTTGTTTTTCTTCCCCAAAGTCTTTCTGTGTAGTTTTTAAAAAACATGTTATACAATTCTTTTCCAAATCTGTTTATATAAAAATCTTCAAGAGTCGTTTCTTTTCTCTTAAACACTACAGCCTTTAAGTAACTACATCCAACTTTTATTGTTTTTATAAATCCTATATTTTTTAATGTTTGAAGTTTAAAGCTTATAGGATAATCGAAAAATTTTTTTAAAAAGTAAATTCTTGAAACCCTTTTACGAATAAGCATTACATTATCCTGCGTATCTGGATTAATCAATTTTTCATCTTGAAGTGGCATTAGTTCTTCCCAATAATCCATTACTTCTTGGTTTTTTGAAAAAAACCTGTGTCCACCTATATCCATCCTATTCCCATTATATTCTACAGTTTTAGAAATTCCGCCTATATCTTGACTTTCTTCTAAAATTGTTACTTCATATTCTTCATTATACTCTAATAATTTATCTGCAGCTGTAAGTCCTGCTGGTCCTGCTCCTATTATTATAACCTTTTTCATAATATTTCACCTAATCTTCTATCTAAATACTATCATTTAATTAATTGCCTTTATTAAATATTTTTTATTAAAAATTATTCCCAGAAACACATTGTATACCTAATAGTATAGTAAGTTTTTGGACTATATATTCTCATATATTCTTTTTCTCCAACAATTCCTCCAGAAAAAATATTTACCAAAAAAGTAAAAATAACACATATTCCAATTATAGTAATCATTATTTTTTGTGTTTCCACATGCTTATAATTCTCGTATTTTGTAAGCAATATTACTAAGCCTGCTATTATTAATAGCCAGGCATAGTCAGCTAAATATCTTTGCAGTACACCTGCTTTTATAATACTAATAACAGATATTAAAATACCTACTATAATAAAACTATATACCATATATTTTATTTCTTTATTTTTGAACTTTGTTTTTTTGGCTGTAAAAATAGCTATAGTAGTTGGCACTAATGCAAACAATCCACCTATATTATCTTCAGTGTAAAAAAATCCAAAAAATGGAATTGTTGTACCATCTCTTTTTATAAATGGGAATTCTGATGTAAAATGTGGTATTTTAAAAAAAGCTGTATATAACCCTACTGGTATAGTCATTAGTCTGTATTTTAAATTAGTCATATCATTTACTGTAAGCTGATATTTAGCACCAAATTCAAATATATTTTTGAATCTTATATAATTATAAATCATTAGTAATATTCCTACTGTTAAATATGGAATGGCTACACATATTATAAGATTTATTATATGCTTTTTTTCTTTTATATTTTTAACACATTGTTTAATTATAGGTGGTACTATAATTAAAGAAATTAATAATGATGTTGGTCTACATGCAACTGATAAAGCTAAAAAAACACATGCAACAATTAAATCAATGTATTTTTGACTATTATTAACAAAAAATTTGAATGCAAATAATATACCATATATTGAAAAACATAATGATGCAGCTGTTACAACCTCATATAGCTCAGGTCTACCTATTAAGTTAAATACTATGCTCCCTGATAAAAGAATTACCTCGCTATAAAACCATAATTTAAAAGGCACTTTTATAAACCATTTTTTTAATATTTCTAATAAAAGCATTCCTAGTGCAATAATTGTTAAAATTGAAAAAATTAATACACCCACTCCAGATGGTAAAAAGGTATGTTCAATTAACATATATGGTACAAATAATATTAATTCTGGCAAAATACCAAAATAAACGTAGAATTTACCATTAAATAAAGCTATATCCCAACCGTCTCTACTTCTAACTCTTTGTGTTGTGTCATATGGATTTTCTAATTCAAGTAATTGTTTGTTTGGCTCTTGTTTTAAATGAAAACTCCCACTAATTATTGATTTAGTAAAATCATTACAATAAAAATCTGGATATTCTAAAATTGTGTTTTTTGCTATAATTGTGTTCAATATTATGAAAAACAATATTGTTGTTATCATAATTTTTAATGCTGTTGATTTATTTTCTTCAAATGTTTGATTAAAAACTTTTGAATGTTTCAAGCTATATATTAATGCAAATATTACAACAATTAATAAAACTCTTAAAATATTAAATTTAAATGGAATAATACTGTTTATTCTAATTGAATTTATTTTGATATTCATTCCCTTGGTTGCAGTTATTTTTATTCCAATTTTTTCACTTTTCCCTGATAAATAACAAGTTGTATATTTGCTAGCATTTATTGAATTCAGTAAATATTTTGGTGGTAATTCTCTAAAATTTTTACTTGTTTCGTCAGTGTATATTATTTCATATTTTATTGGTAAATCCACATTTAAATCTGGTAATATGGTTGCATCAAAAAAAACTGTCCCTATTCTACAATCTGTTTTATTTATCAATATATATGCTGTATCTTCAAGAAGTTCATATGAATTTGTTTCTTCTTTATATTCAACATTTTTTAATTCACAATCGTTAATTAAATATTCTTTTTTTTCATATTTAGAAAACAATAATCTATAAGAATTTATATTAAATATTGTTAGTTCAAGAATTAATGCTATCAGTATTACTTTCAATAAATATTTTTTAAACATTTTTTATAACCTTTCAATGAACAACATTAGCTAAAATTCCAAAAGATAATATCATCATTATTATACTTGCCATAATTACACCTGCGCATACTGCAATAAATGTTTTTTTTCTATCCATTTCTAATGCCGATGCAATAAGTGATCCTGTCCATGCTCCTGTTCCAGGAAGAGGAATTCCAACAAATAAAACAATTCCTAAATATCCGTATTTTTCAATTTGACCTTTGTGTTTTTCTACTTTTTTATCTAGCCAATTTGCTATTTTATTAAAATGTTTACTATTTCTCATCCAAGAAAGTATTTTATTAATTAAAAGCAAAATAAGTGGAACTGGTAAAATATTGCCAATTATACATATTATATAACTTTTTAACGGACTTAAATTTAATAAAGCTGCTGCTATTAATCCCCCTCTTAGTTCTAATATTGGCATTAAAGAAATAATAAAAACCAATATTTCCTTTCCAAATTTTATAGCTGTTAAGCCTCCAAATAATCCTATAATTGTATTTACTAATTTTTCGCTCATTTTAGTTTTTTCCTTTCATAATTAACTTTTTTTATTTTACATTAAAAAATAAAAAAAAACAACATTTTTACTTGTTTTTTACAAATTTAAATGATAAAATTATTTAGTATAGTTATTTAGAGAGACAGGAGTAAATTCTAATGAAAAAAATTTATAATGAAAAAATATATACTGCTTTTATAATTGCCTCAATTTTTGCATTTCCAATCTTTCAGACAATTGGTATTATTTTTAAAATTGATTTCTTCTTACAAGAAGAATTTTTAAGTTTGATTGGTGTTTTATATACAATTTTTACACTAATATACATTGTATTCTTTTATAAAAAAAATAATAATAAAATATTTGTAATAAGTGATATTTTTATAATAACTTCTATTATTTTTTGCATAATTTCTATCATTTTTTCTAAGAGTATAAAAAGCTCTCTAACAGGAATGAAAAACTACTCAGAAACACCTTTACAAGTATTAGGCTATTTTGGACTTTTTTTTATTTGTTCAAATATTTCAAATATAAAGAATAAAAAAAGTATTTTGCTTTCATTATTAATACTTGGCTTAATTGAAGCAATTGTTGCATTTTTGCAAAATTTTAGTTTATGGCCTGTACCTTCTTTTTTTGATCCTCAATGGCATACTAGAGATCATTTAGCATTTGGTTTTACTCAGCATTGCAATTTTTTTGCACCATTAGCTATTATTTTTACCGCACTTTATTCTATGAAATACATGTATTCTAATACAAAAAAGAAAAAAATTTTTAATTTGTTATTTTCTGTTGTTTGTTGTTTGAGTATATTGTTTACTTATACAAGAATGGGTTTTGTTGGAATTTTTTCTATATTATTTGGAATTTTTGTTTTAGAAATTTCAATCTATATTTGCCATAAAGATAAAAAAGTATTAAAAGGTCATTTAAGAAAATTTTTCACTTTATTTACTTGCTTTATATGTTGTATATTAACAGTTGGTACATTGTCTGGACAATTAAAAAAAGACATAGTAAATTCAAAAAAAGAACTTCAAGAAATATATTTAAATAGAGCACAAAATTCTAATACTTACAATAGTTTCAATCGTTTTGGTTCAAATAGAGGAAAAATTTGGTTAGCTGGACTTAAATCTTTAAAAAAATATCCATTTACAGGAGTTGGCTTTGATATCTATAGCTTTGCCTTTTTCATTAATCCTGAATATGGTCTCTCAATGCAGAATAAAGGGCATAACGAATATATTCATACTTTAGTTACTCAAGGAATTTTTTCAGGAATAAATTACTTAGCTTTCGTCTTATATTGTTGTATCTTTTCTTATATAAAAATATTAAAAGGAAGTGATGAATATTCACAATCTAATGTAACTAAAGCATTTTTGATTGCTGTATTTGCATATTTTGTTCAAGCTTTATTTAATAGTAGTGTAACAAATGTTGCTGTTTATAAATGGATACTTATGGGATTACTTCTTACAAGAAATGAACAAAAGAATTTAATACCATATTTTAAAAAAATACTTATTAAGCTAAATACACCAATTGTTATATCTAAGAAAAAATAGTATTTTAGGTTATCTCCTAAAATACTATTTTGTTTGCAAAATTCATATTATTTATTTTTACAAGCTTTATATTTTTATTAGAATTATTTACTTTTTATTTTCCAAAAATTTTATTTAAAATATTCATAAACCAATTTGTATTTTCACTTTTTGAAATCTTTATATCTTCTGTTGATGTCTCAATATAATCTTTTTTATCTAAATTTACATATACCTTTTGTTCATTTTCTAATTTCTGCATTCCAAGTTTTTCTTTAGCTACTTCTTCTACATTTTTTAAATTTAAACTACTTTCTATGCTAACCTCTAATTGATCATTTGTTTTTTGAAGAGCAGAAAGTGTTGCTTTATCTTTTTGTATAGCACTAAACTTTTCGTTTATAAGTGAACTCCTATAACTTACTGCTAATAAGATTAAAAATATTGCTATTATAAATGCTACATTTTTGTTATGTTTTTTCTTTTCTAATTTCATTGCTTCCTTTTTTTGTTTTTCATTTATTTTTATTTGTTCTTCATATCTTTTTCTTTGATTATTTTTTCTTTTTGTTTCATATTCAGGTTTGACTTTTCTAGGACTAGTCTCATATTGATAATTGTACTTTGGCATAAGTTATTTGTTCACCTCTTTTCCTTTATGTAATTTATTTGTTTTTTCTTTTATATCTTTTCAAAAATTCTGAGTTTTGCACTTTTAGATCTTGTATTTTCTTTTTGCTCCTCATCACTTGCAATAATTGGTTTTTTAGTTATTACTTTTCCTAAAACTTTTGCACCACATACGCAATATGGAATATCTTTAGGACAAGTACAAACACCTTTTGCTCTATTCATTGCATTTTTCACTGCTCTATCTTCAAGTGAATGAAATGTAATTACACATAACCTTCCACCTGATTTTAGAGCATCTATTGATTTTAAAATCGTATCTTCTAATGGTTTTATTTCATTATTTACTTCAATTCTAATTGCTTGAAATGTTCTCTTTGCAGGATGTCCCTCTTTTGGATTAAATTTTGGAATAGAATTTTCAATTATTTTGACTAATTCATCAGTTTTTTCAATTTTATTTTTAGCTCTTTGTATGCAAATATTTTTTGCTATTTGTCTTGAAAACTTTTCCTCTCCATATTCATATATTATATTTGCCAAATGTTCTTCACTATAATTATTGATTACTTCTTGTGCAGTTAATCTTTGAGTTTTATCCATTCTCATATCCAAATCATTTGAGCCTAAATAGCTAAATCCTCTATTTCTTTCATCCAATTGGTATGATGAAACTCCTAAATCTAAAAGAATTCCATCTACTTTCTCAATATTCAATTCTTTAAGAATTTCTTGAATATTGTCATGATTATTATGAATATATATAACATTGCTATATTTTGACAAGTTTTGTTTAGCAGCATTTAGTGCCTCTTCATCCCTGTCAATTCCTATTAAAATACCTTTAGATGAATCTAAATTTTTTAAAATTTCTTTACTATGTCCAGCTCCACCTAATGTTCCATCTACATATATTCCATCTTCTTTAATATTTAATCCATCTATTGTTTCTTTTAACAATACTGGTTTATGCTTAAATTCCACATTTACTCCTTAACTGAACTGAATAATTTTAAGCAACTGGTAAAATACAAAAGTATATACCAGTTGCTTGAATCATATGTATATAAATCTTTTGTATAATTTTCTGTAGTATATAGCTTTTGTTTTTCTATTGTATATTTTCTTTTAAATATTTATTCTTTGGTTTATATCTTTGGTCTACATTCTTCGGTACTTTAATCTTAAGTTTAATTTTTTCTTTTGTTTTTTACTATATATTTGATTTCCTCTGTACTATTTTCATTTGTTTCTTTTTCCTTTGTTTTTATCTTATCTTTTGCATTTTTTATTTTTATCTTCAGTATATTTGTCTTTTGCCCTTAACATAACCAATTCTTATTATTTTAAGAATTTGATTATTATATAAACTTTTCATAAATGAAAAGATTATATACCAAGCATTGTCATATTTTCTGCAATTTCATCTGCTGAAATTTCTTCATCTTTAGCTTGCCATGTTGATTTATCCCAAATTTCAAGTCTTGTTCCTACACCTATGATTACTGCTTCTTTTTCTAAAGAACCAGCTTGTCTTAGATTTTGTGGAATTAAAAATCTTCCTTGTTTATCTATTTCACATTCTGTCGCACCTGCTAAGAAAAATCTTACAAAATTTCTTGCATTTTTATCTGATAGTGGAAGTGATTTTAGTTTTGATTCGAAATTTAACCATTCTTCACTAGAAAAAGCAAATAAACATCCATCTAAACCTTTAGTTAAAATAAATGTTTCTCCCATGTCTTTTCTTAATTTTGCTGGCATTGAAATTCTGCCCTTAGTGTCTAGAGTATGTTCAAATTCACCCATTAGCATAGTTAAATTTCACCCCACTTTCTTTACCACTTCATACCACTTTTTGCCACTTCGATTAAATTTTAATACACTTTTATAAAATTTGCAATAGTTTTTTTAAAAAAATTTAATTTTTTTCATTACAAGGTTACAATTCACGGTCAAATTGCTAAAAGCCCGCACCAAGTTTATATATTTATTTTTAAAGTAAACTTGTGCGGGGACCACTTTCTTACAAAATGTTTTCAAATATGAGAATTTTTAGGAAGCTTGACTTCCGTTAAAAAATTCCATATTTGATTACATTTTTGTTAGAAAGAAGGGATTTACGCGTAAAAATAAATATATAAACTTTAGGCAGGGTTAATTTATAGTAAACCGTGAATTGTAACCATTAAAATTCTTGACATATTATCAAAGTATATAATAAAAATTATTTATTTTGCTCGGTTTCAGCCAATCAACGCTAATTTCTAAATCAATTTTATTATATACTTTGATAATCCTCTGTAAATAGTAACTAAAATTCACTTTTTTCGACAAAATTCATATTTTAATAAGAGGTGAATTAAATTGTTATTAAATATCTTAATTTTAGCCATTTCAAGCAGTATGGATTCACTTGGAATTGGTATTACTTATGGATTAAAAAAAATTCATTTAAGAAAATGGGATAAACTTATTTTATTTTGTATATCTATTTTAATTACTTTTTTTTCGATTTTTATAGGAAAATTTTTAGGAAATATTTTTGATGAAAATATTTTCAAACTAATAGGCTCTTTAATTTTGTTAGTTATGGGATTTTTTATAGTTTTAAAAAATGATAAAAATGAATATACTTTTGATTTAGATAATTCAAAAGACATAGATTGTAAAGAGGCTATACTTCTTGGTTTAGCTCTCTCCTTAGATAGTTTTTGTATTGGAATAGGAGCTTATGCTCTTGGAACAAATATATTAATTTTTTCACTGCTTGTTGCATTTTTGCAATACTTATTTTTAACTATTGGTAATTTTTTAGGAATACATTTATTAAATTTGAAAAATATACCACAAAATTTATGGACTAAAATTTCTGGCATAATTCTGATTCTAATTAGTATTAGTAAGTTATAATATTCATAAAATAAAAAGGCATCAGAATAAAATCTGATGTCTAATTATTATATATTTTTTTTCTATGTCCAACTTCTAGAACTAATACTGTAATTTTTTCATCATATATTTCACAAACAAGTCTATAATCTCCTATTCTATATCTCCATTGTCCAGACCTATTTGATGTTAACCCTTTTCCATGTATTCTTGGATTTTCGCAATCTTGCAAATTCTTATCTATCCACGCATAAATAAGAGTTCTAGTGTATTTGTCTAATTTAGTTAGTTGCTTAACTGCTTTGGGTGTATATTCAACTTTAAATTTACTCAATATTTAACATCCTTTTAACTTCTTCGTGGGTGTAAGTTTTTGGATTTTTCTTAAATTCTTCCATAGCTTTATAATAACATTCTAGATCGTATTCATCTTCTATTTTTTCCAATACAGCCTTTCTAACAAACTCCGATATTGTTGTTTTATTTATTTTTGCATAAGATTTTATCAATTTTGCATCCTCCTCATTTAGTCTTATAGAAATAGTCATAATAATCACCCCTCTGTAATACATTGTATTACTTTTTTTCTTTTTTGTCAATAGCTAATATTTGTAAGCAGAAAATCAAAAAAGTATATAATATACTATTTTATACAGATTGTTAAAATACTATTCCTAGAGTAAAAAAAAGGGTACCACAAATAAATATTATTTGTAGCCCCTTATAAATTAATTTTTAGTTATTACTCAATTATATCAGCAACAACACCAGAACCTACTGTTCTACCACCTTCACGTATAGCGAATCTTAATCCTTTTTCTATAGCGATTGGTGTAATAAGTTCGATTGTCATTGATACGTTATCTCCTGGCATAACCATTTCTGTTCCAGCAGCTAATTCAATAACACCAGTAACGTCTGTTGTTCTGAAATAGAATTGTGGTCTATATCCATTGAAGAATGGTGTATGACGTCCACCTTCTTCTTTTGTAAGAACATAAACTTCTGCTGTGAATTTTGTATGTGGATGAATTGTTCCAGGTTTAGCTATAACTTGACCTCTTTCGATGTCTTTTCTATCAATACCTCTTAATAGAAGACCGATATTGTCTCCAGCTTCAGCTTGATCTAATAGTTTTCTGAACATTTCAACACCAGTTACAACTGTTTGTTTTCTTTCTGTAGATAATCCTACGATTTCTACGTTATCTTGTAATTTAACAGTTCCTCTTTCTACTCTACCAGTAGCAACAGTTCCACGTCCTGTTATTGTGAATACGTCTTCAACTGGCATTAAGAATGGTTGATCTGTTGGTCTTTCTGGAGTTGGGATATAGCTATCAACAGCTTCCATTAATTCTTTCATAGGTTTGTAAACTTCATCATTAGGATCTGTAGATGTACTTTCAAGTACTTTTAATGAAGATCCTTTTATGATTGGAATTTCGTCTCCAGGGAAATCATAGCTTGAAAGTAAGTCTCTAACTTCCATTTCAACTAATTCTAATAATTCTGGGTCATCAACCATATCGCATTTATTTAAGTAAACAACGATATATTTAACACCAACTT
>CAMIVO010000012.1 GCA_946401865.1 uncultured Clostridia bacterium | reverse complement strand
AATAAATATATAAACTTTAGGCAGGGCTTTTAGGAATTTGACCGTGAATTGTAACATGTAAAAAAGGAGTTATGGTAAAAATGAAAATTATAACAGTATGTGGTAGTTTAAGATTTATTAAAGAAATGATAGAAATAGCTGAAAAAATGGAATTACAAGGAAATTGTATGTTAACTCCTATTTATCCAACAAAATCTAATAAAGATGCTTATACAGAAGATGAAGTAGTCATACTTGATAAAATGCATAAAGAAAAAATAAAATTATCTGATGCTATTCTAGTTGTTAATGTTGATAATTATATAGGTAGTAGTACAAAAAGTGAAATTGAATTTGCTAAATCTTTAAATAAAGAAATCATTTATTATACAGATTTGATTAAATAACAAACAACATATCATAATTCAGGTTATGTTATATTGTTTCTTCATATATGTCCCCCATTTGCACATACTTTTTTATCAAAAAAGCGGGAGTTTCCGCAATCAACTCCCACTTCTGACTATATTAATCTTTGATGTATTATCATTATCCACTAATCAATTCTCCTTGATATTATTTTACCAAATCTTTCATAGCTTCTTTTAGTTTTTCCAAATCCATTTCTGCTTTCTCATTTGTATCAGCTTTTACACCCATGTAAAGCTTAATTTTTGGTTCTGTTCCAGAAGGTCTGACACAACACCATGCATCATTTTCAAGTTCATAATATAATACATTTGAAGTAGGAAGTCCTGTTTTTGAAATTTCTCCTGTAACCATGTTTTTTACAACATCTAATTTTATATCTTTGAACTCTAAAACTTTATAGTTTCCTATTTTTTCAGGTAGATTATTTCTCATATTTTCCATCATTTGTTTTATTTTTTCAGCTCCACTTGCCCCTTCTAATACTATTGCAACTTGAGTTTCTTTGTAATAACCATATTTTTCATATATATTAATCATTTGATCCCATAAGGTAATTCCTTGCTCTCTATAAAAACATGCAGCTTCGCATAAACTCATTACAGCAGAGATTCCATCTTTATCTCTTGCATAGTCTCCAATCAAGCATCCATAGCTTTCTTCGAAACCAAAAACATATTTCTTTCCATTTTCTTTTTGTTCTTCTATTTTTATTTGTTCTCCAATATTTTTAAATCCTGTTAAAACCTCTCTGAAATCTAAATTGTATTCTTTAGCTATTGCCTTTGCAAGATTAGAAGATACAACTGTTGATATAAACATTCCATTTTCTGGTAAAATTCCCTTTTCTTTCATTTGAGAAATTCTATATTCCGCAATTAATAATGCTGACATATTACCTGTAAAATCTTTATATTCCCCGCTTCTTGAATCTTTAGCATAAATTCCAAGTCTATCAGCATCAGGATCATTTGCTAGAACAACATCTGCATCTACTTTTTTTGCCAAATCTAGTGCCATTTTAAAAGCCTCTTTTGCTTCAGGGTTTGGATAATCAACAGTAGGAAAATCTCCATCTGGAAATTCTTGTTCAGGAACTACATATAAATTTTTAATACCTATTTCTTTCAAAATTCTTTTAGCTGTTTCTCCTCCGGCTCCATGAAGTGGAGTATATACAACTTTAATATTTTCTCCTTGTTTTTTTACAATTTCTGGATTTAAAACTCTATTTTTTAACTCATTGATATATTTATCATCAATTTCTTTTCCTATTAAATTAAATAATCCCTTTTCTTTAGCTTCATCTTTATTCATCTTTTTTATCATTTTATAATCTGTAATTGCCTTTACTTCGCTTGTAATATCCTTATCCACTGGAGCAATAATTTGAGATCCATCATCCCAATAAACCTTATATCCATTATATGCTGGCTTATTATGACTTGCTGTTATCATAACACCTGCTGTACAACCTAATTCTCTTACGGCATATGAAAGTTCAGGCACTGGTCTTAATTCTTCAAAAACATATGCTTTAATTCCATTTGCATTTAAAATCAATGCTGTTAATTCACTAAATTCTGGTGACATATGTCTTGAATCATAACTTATAGCAACTCCTTTATCTTGAGTTCCTCTTTTTAAAATATAATTTGCTAGACCTTGTGTTGCTTTTCCTACAGTATAAATGTTCATTCTGTTAGTTCCTGCACCTATTATTCCTCTAAGACCAGCTGTTCCAAATTCTAATTCTTTATAGAATCTGTCTTCTATCTCTTTTTCATCATCTTTTATTTTTAATAATTCATTTTTAGTTTCTTCATCAAATTCATCACTTTCACACCATTTTTTGTATTCTTCTAGATAATTCATACAATCACTCTCCTTTTTATTTTTATATTAATATAATACCAATAAATTTTTAAAAAAACAAGCAAAAAAATAAAATCAACAGTTTAATTTGTTACTAGATGTTACAATTACGTTCAAATTACTAAAAGCCCACGCCAAGTTTATATATTTATTTTTAAAGTAAACTTGTGCGGGGGACCATTTTCTTACAAAATGTTTTCAAATATGAGAATTTTTAGGAAGCTTGACTTCCGTTAAAAAAATTTCATATTTGATTACATTTTTGTTAGAAAAAAGGGATTTACGCATAAAAATAAATATATAAACTTGGCGTGGACTAATTTATAGTAAAGCGTGAATTGTAACTACTAGATAATGGTTTACATTAAAAAAATCAATAGAATACAAAAAGAGAAATATGAAATATGATATTATATAATCTCACATCACACATTTCTCTTATTACATCATTTATATGCTTTATTTTTTATAAAAATTATTATACAACTCTCTTGCAGTTTCAGGACTGTCTACACCTTCTGCATTTTTTACAGGAGCAAATTCTTCTTCTCTTTTTACTCTTAAAATTGCCATATCATCTACTTCTCCAAATGCATCAAATAAGAATGCTTCAAATTTAAAGGCATTAGGACTTGTAGGTACTACCTTGTTTCCATCTTTATCTATATATGTTGCCTTTTTAAAAGCTGAGTGATATGGAAGTGGTTCACTTCCCATTCTTTCTATTGCAGAAATATTAAATAAATTACATAATATATGAGATTCTCCGTATAAAAGCTCTCCATTTTCGTCTGTAGCTTCTGCCATTTCATCTGTTATTTCAGAATATTCAACAACACTTGGTTTTCCATTTTTCTTGCAAAAAGCTCCTACTTTTTCATGTGGATTAGCTTTAACAACTGATTTTCCAGCAGCAGTAACTCCTTTGTCTATGGCTATTCCCATTAGTACTGGGTCTACCATTTTAACTAAACAGTTATCTACTCCACCAATAAATACCCATTCAATTCCTAATTCTTTCATTTTGTCTACCATTTTACTTTTTACAAGTGATTCATAAACTCCACCATGACCATCAGCCGCTTCTTTTATTAGGTAATCTTCGCCTATTAATATTTTTCCTTCTGTATCTACCATTGGTAGTTGCCCTTGTATGAAGAAATAAATATTTTTTTCATATCCAAAATATTTATTCTTTTCAAAAAAATCAACAGTTGCTTGGTTATTTTCTTTACTTGTCATAATAAACCAAGGTATTTGAACATTATATTTAGTATTTTGTTCCTTAATATAGTCTAGTAATAGTTCAAATAAAGATTTGTGTGAATCTAATCCAATATCAAAAGTTCCCTTAGGTCCATTATGTCCTAGTCTTGTTCCTTGTCCACCTGCCATTGTAACTACTGCTAATTTACCTGCTCTAATTGCTTTTTCTCCTATTTCTTCATAGTGTTTATAATTTTCATTTAATTTATATTTATCAATGAAATCAATTGGTTCAATTTTAGCATTTTCATTTACATTCTCTTTTTTTGTTTTATCATACAAACTATTTATAAGCTCAAAATCTATATTTTCGATTTGTTCCAATAATTTTCCTTGTTTTTGTTCATCTAATTTTTCATAAAAGTTTAAAAGATGTTCTTGATTATACTTTTTTAATGTACGTCTTATTTCTTCTAAATTGTGTTCCATCTGAGTTCCTCCTTAAATTAACTTGTCTTATTTTTTTTCCATTATACATCTTTATACACTATTTTTTATTTTTTTGCAATACCCCATTAAAATTTAGTCTAATATGCTGTCATACTTCCTTAAAATAATTCTAGAACAATTCTATATATTTTCAGTATTTAAAATGTTTTTATAATTACTTTTTATAAAACTTGGCTCAATAATACAATTATTAATATCATAACAATCTACCACATTTATAACCTCTGCATTTAATATTTTTATTTTTTTATTTATCTCCTTTATATATTCTTTATTACCATTTATGATAATTGTATATTCTTTACTATTTTCATTTTTATTTTTATTTATATTTTTATTATCCCAATATTTAATATTTAATATTTTTTCTTTATCTTCAATATTTAAATTTGTTCTATCTAATAATGTTTTTATACTTTCAGCTAAATCATTTTGAGTATATATTAATATTTCTGAATTATTCATTCTTCTTTTTAAATATGGAAGTAGTATCATTTCTAAGTGGAAATCACTTACATACAAGCAACAATTTTTATTTATTTTTTGCTTTTTTGTAATCATTTTTTTCTCCCCTTTCATATGGAAAATTTTACCATTGTTTCAAAAATATGTCAATAATATTTCAATTATATTTCATCGACTTTATTCGACTTTTGGAATTTATGTATATATTTATATTTTTTGTAAATAATTACTATAACAAGAAGTTGAAAACATCTCTTACATCTCACTTCACACTTCTCATCTCATTTAATTTAAGAAGGGTAATCACATTTATGAAAAAAAGAATTTTAATTTTATCTGTTTTGTTCACTTTATATATTTTTATAAATTGCTATTTTTATGCATCAAATAGTTTAAATAATATAGAAGATTCTGTATTTAGATTACATATAATTGCAAATAGTGATTCAGATGAAGATCAGGCTTTAAAATATAAAGTAAGAAATAACATTATTTCTTACATGAACAAACTTTGTGAAAATTCATCATCTAAAGAAGAAACAATTGAAATTGCAAAAAATCATATTAACGATTTTAAACAAATTGCGGACAAAACAATAGCTGACAATAATTTTGACTATACATCTACTGTTGAAATAGGAAATTATAAATTTCCAACTAAATATTACGGAGATATCGCCTTACCAAGTGGAAACTATGATGCCTTGGAAATAAAGCTTGGAAATAGTTCTGGAAAAAATTGGTGGTGTGTACTTTACCCTAGTTTATGCTTTGTAGATGTTTCTTCTGGTGTAGTTCCAGACTCTTCAAAGGAAAATTTAAAAAATAATTTACCAGATGAAGAATATGCTTTAATTTCTGAAAATTCTCCAACCTATAACTTTAAATTTAGAATTGTAGAATTTTTTAATAATAATTTTATATAAAAATCTGTTGTAAATTTACAAACTTTATGTTATAGTACTAAGTGGAATATAAAACTATTGGAGGTATACAATTGGAAAAATTAGTTATAACAGGTGGTACTCCCTTAAAAGGTGAAGTACAAATTAGTGGTGCAAAAAACGCAGCAGTTGCTATATTACCAGCAACTTTATTAATAAATGGTATATGTACAATAAATAACTTACCAAATATAAGTGATGTAAAAATTTATTGTGAAATTTTGCAAACCTTAGGTGCAAAAATTATTTGGAATTCTAAAAATGAAATTACAATCGATACAACTAATATTACTACAACAGAAGCCTCTCTTGAATTGACTAGCAAATTTAGAGCTTCTTATTATCTTCTAGGTAGTCTTTTAAGTAGAAAAGGCTCTGCAACTGTTGGAATGCCTGGTGGTTGTAAATTAGGTGCAAGACCTATAGACCAACATATAAAAGGTTTTGAAGCACTTGGTGCAACTGTTGAAACCACAGGTGGAAAAATTGTTGCAAAAGCAAAAAAGCTAACTGGAACTTCTATATATATGGATATCACATCTGTTGGAGCAACAATAAATGTTATGTTAGCAAGTGTTTTGGCAGATGGAGTAACAATAATAGATAATGCAGCAAAAGAACCTCATATAGTAGATGTAGCTAACTTTTTAAATACTATGGGAGCTGATATTAGAGGAGCAGGAACAGACACAATAAAAATTACAGGTGTAAAAGAACTTAAAGGTGGAGCTTCTTATTCTGTAGTACCAGACCAAATAGAGGCAGGTACTTTTATGATTGCTGCTGTTGCATCTAGAGGTGATGTTACATTAAAGAACTGCATTACAAAACATTTAGAAGCAATTACAGCAAAAGTGTTAGAAGTTGGTGCAATGGTTGAAGATTATGGAGATTCTATAAGAGTATATATGAATAAAAGACCTACAAAAGCAAATATAAAGACCCTTCCATATCCAGGATTTCCTACGGATATGCAATCTCAAGCAGGTGTACTTTTATCAATAGCTGAACGGAAATAGTACAATAAACGAAAGCATTTGGGAATCTCGTTTTCAATATACAGAAGAATTAAATAAAATGGGTGCTAAAATAAATGCACAAGGAAAAACTGCATTTTTTGAGGGAGTAAAAGAATTAAAAGGTGCTCCAGTATATGTTTCTGACCTTCGTGCTGGTGCTGCTTTAATAATTGCTGGAATAATTGCAAAAGGAACAACAGAAATATATAATTTAGAATATATAGATAGAGGTTATGAAAATATAGAGCAAAAATTTAGAGAATTAGGTGCGAACATAGAACGAGTTGAAGAAAAATAAGAGGAAATACATATGTTAAGTTTTACAAGTTTATACAGTGGAAGCAGTGGAAATTGCCTATTTGTTGAGTCAAATAATGCCAAAATATTAATTGATGCAGGGGTTAGCCTAAAAAAAATTGAAAAAGGATTAGATAGTATAAACATTAATCCATCAGATTTAGATGCTGTTATTGTTACACATGAACATACAGATCATATACAAAGTTTAGGTAATTTGTCTAAAAAGTTTGATTTACCTGTATTTGCTACTGCAAAAACATTTGATGCCATGCCAAAACAAACTGAAAAAATATCTGAAAATAACAAAAATAATTTTAATGTGAATGAAAAATTTTCTATTGGTGATATTGAAATATTGCCATTTCAAATTCCGCATGATGCAGTAGAACCATGTGGATTTACATTGTTTTCAGATAATAAAAAAATAAGTATAGCTACTGACATTGGACATATAACAAATGATATTTTAAAAAGAATTGATGGCAGTGAATTTATACTTTTAGAATCTAATTATGATTCTAATGTATTAAAATACACTAAATATCCTTTTAAACTAAAAGAAAGAATAGCAGGTCCTACTGGACACTTATCTAATAAAATAGCTGGACAAACAATAAATTACTTAATAAAATCTGGATTAAAAGCCGCAATTCTTGGGCATTTAAGCAAAGAAAGCAATTTTCCAGAACTTGCATATCAAACAGTTGTAGATGAAATACTTTCTGATGGTACTAATATTGATAATTTTCATTTATCTGTTGCCAGCCGTGATTTTCCAGGAAAATCATTTACTATTAATTAAAACATGGCTTAAACGTTTAAAATGAGAATTAAACAAATACTTTATTCATATAAATATAATTCTCTTTATAAATATTTGTAGAGAAAATAAATAATATACAAAAATGGAGGTAAAGTTTTTTGGCGGAGACTTTACTTTTTTTGGAAACTATAAGGGGCTTTATTTTCTCTACAAGTTTAAAAACAAGTATTATTTTGATTTATTTTCTGATTTATTAATTAATTTCTTTGATAAAATTTTTATAATTAAAAATCTAATAAAAACAAAAACTAAACTGACTACTAATATTTTAAGAATCATAAAATCATCCTTTGATATAAATACCTTCTTTAGTAAAATTTACTCTTTGGTTTGAATTTATCATAACTCATTTTACATAATTTGTCAAGAAAAATCGTTCGACATATTTCGACAAATATTGATTTTTCAATTATATTTTTTACATTATATGGAATTTTTTTACATTTTTTTATTGACTAAATTGTAAAAATATGGTAATATATTTTTAGTCAATTAATTAAACATAATTATATAAAAAATAAATAAAAAATTTTAAAAGGAGGGAATTTTATGAAATCAACTGGAATTGTAAGAAATTTAGATGAACTAGGGAGAATTGTAATCCCAAAAGAAATACGAAAAAAACTTAACATTGAGCAAAAAGATCCAATAGAAATATTTCTAGATGGAAATTCTATAATGCTTAGAAAATATGAAAAAGGATGTATATTTTGCAATAATTCAAAAGATTTACAAATATATAAAGATAAACTTATTTGTAAAAAATGCTTAGAAAGTATTTCTGAGCTATAAAAAAATTATGTATTATAAATTAAACTTAAAATTTTTTTATTCAAAAAAAAATTATAAAAAAAATTGGAAGTATGAAGTTTAAAATATAACTTCCTACTTCCGATTTTTTATCACCAACCTCTAATATCAAATCTTTTATTTACCACTTTTCATTTTCACTCTATATAAACTGCTTATATATTTCGTTTTTACTAACTCCCCTATCTTTAGCAATTTTTTTAATTATTTCTTTTTTTTCCAAACCTTGTTTTTCATAAAAATTATAATGATCTTTTAAATCTAGATTATTTAAAAAATTTTCTTTTTTTTCTTTTTTTGTTCCTTCAATTAAAAGAATAATTTCACCTTTTAAATTTTCACTTTTTTGTATAATTTCTTCAATACTTCCTCTAATAAATTCTTCATGAATTTTAGTTATTTCTCTTGCTAAAACAACTTCTCTATTTCCAAGAATTCCTGAAAAATCTTTTAATGTTTCTTTTAATTTATGAGGTGCTTCATATATAATTGCTGTTTTAGTTTCAACTTCTATTTCTTCCAATTTTTCTTTTCTTAATTTTTTATTTAACGGTAAAAATCCATAAAAAACAAATTCTTTTGTATCTAATCCAGATGCAATTAAAGCAGAAATTGCAGCACACGCTCCAGGAATTGGTATTACTTCTATTCCCTCTTCAATTGCTTTTTTAGCAATTACTTCCCCTGGATCAGAAATACCTGGTGTTCCAGCATCAGAGACAACTGCAACATTTTTTCCTTCTTTCAATTTTTCAATTAATATATCTTCTCTATTTTCTTCATTGTGTCTATGATTACTTATTAATGGCTTTTTTATATCATAATGATTTAATAATTTTAAAGTTTGTCTTGTATCTTCTGCAGCAATTAAATCAACTTCTTTTAATATTCGTAATGCTCTTAATGTAATATCCTCTAAATTTCCTATTGGTGTAGCAACCAAATATAATTTTCCAATCATTACAAATCTCCTCTCCTTATTTGTAAAATTCAATACTTTCTCCTAACTTTGTTCCTCAGTCTTATTATAAATCTTTAAAATTTCTTCTGTATAATTCCCTTTCTCATCATATACATATAAATTATCTTCAAATTTTAGAAAAGGTTTTCCACATTTTACTCCTTTTATGAGGATAATATTTGATTTTTTATTTTTATTTGGATAAACAAATTTTATTTTTTTTGGCTCTATATTAAATTTACGCATAAAGTAGAAAATATCAACTAATCTATCTGGCCTATGTACCATATAAAACTCGCCATAATCTTTTAGTAAAAAACTTGATATTTCTATAAAATCTTCTAACGAAGCTGTTATTTCGTGTCTTGAGAGCAATTTTTTATTATTTTCATTTACTATTCCTGTATCTATTTTTTTGTATGGCGGATTTGTGGTAATTGCATCAAAGCTTCCCCTTCTATATTTGTCTTTTAAATTCAAAATATTTTCATTTTGAATTATTATTCTATCTTCAAGATTATTTAACCTTACACTTCTATTTGCCATTTGAGCAACTTCTTCTTGAATTTCCACACCTATAAAATTTGTATTTTTAGTTTTTGCAGATAATAATATGGGAATAATTCCTGTTCCGCTTCCTAAATCCATAATTTTAGAATTAGGTTTTATTTCTTTTGAAAAATCTGTTAAAAGTACACTGTCTATTCCAAAACAAAATCCGTTTTTATTTTGAATTATTTTTAAACCATTATATTCTAAATCATCAATTCTTTCATTTTCTTCTAATTCTATATTCATATATCTTGTCCTCAAATTGGAATTTATTTTCTATAGTTAGAAATATATTAATAATTTAATCAATTCCTCGGCTCAATGCGGTCTCGAGAGAAAGTAAATTTTAACAAACCGAGCCTCTCGCTGCTCTTGCTTCGCAAGCCTTCGCTTCCTCAGTTTATTAAAATTAACTTTCTCTAGCACGACCTCCAATCACATTCGGAATTTCATAAATTATTAATGTATTTCTAACTAATCCCAAAACTTTATTTCTCACATATTATATATTTTTCTCATATTATACAATAAAAAAGGAGATTTTTCAATGAACAATATTATATTTAGTAATAATCCTCCACCTCTTCCACATTCAAATAAAGACAAAAAGATAAATATTAAAGAATTAAAAAATAAAACAATAAATTCTTTAAATGAAGTCGAATTGTTTTTAAATGATTTCCATAGATTTAAAAAATATATTAAACTTTATAAAATATTAAAATAATGTTCTAAAAAGGACAAAGCACAATATAATGTATTAGCTACAATTCAACAAAATATTTTAACAAAAGTATAAATTTATGAATGGTAGAACTTTATATGAAAGGATATTATTAATTATGAAAAACAAAAAATTACTTTTTTTTCTTATTTTTGTGCTTGCAATTATTTTAATATTAATTAGCTTTGTAGTAAAAAAATTTGATTCCAATAGCTCAGAAAATATTGAAGAATATACTCCAGAAGAGGAAATAAGCGACACACAGTTAAGAGAAACTGTTGTAACTCTGTATTTTTTAGATAAAAACTCTAATACTTTAAAATCTGAAGGAAAATTAATTGATTCTGTTTTATTGTTACAGAATCCTTATAAGGAGCTTGTTAATTTACTGATTTTAGGGCCTAATTCTGAAAATTTATCTAAAGTTTTTCCAGAAAATACTCAGATATTGGATGCATACATAAAAAACAACTGTGTAACACTAGATTTTTCTGACGAAATATTAAATTTTGAAAACGAAGATCAAAAATATAATATTATAAATAGTATATTAAATACATTATCACAATTAAATGAAGTAAATTCAGTTAAATTTATGATAAATAATGAAAAAAATGATGTTTTTTCTGGTACGTTTACCCATTGACAAACACTTAATAATATTGTAATATAGATATGATATATTGTTTTTAATAAAAAATTTATAGGGGAAAAAAAAATGATAATTGAGGAAGAAAAAGTCGAAATAGTTGAAGGTGAAAATTTGACTTCAGCAAAAGAAAAAAAGAAAAAGACTAAAAAGAAGGAAAAAATTAAAAGTACTGAGAATGTTGAAAATGAGAAAAGTTTAGAAAACAAAAAAGAAAAACTCGAAGTAAATAAAAAAACATCTAATCAAATCTTAAAACATTCAGCTACTTCTAAAACTGACGAAAAAGAAACTAACATTAAAACTAAAGCAGATCCCGAATCTGAATTAGAACCCCAAGAAATGTCTACACAAGAAGAAATAAATGATATTAATACAAAACCTTCAGAAACGCCTTTAGAAAACCAAAATTTTGAAACTGAGGTAAATGATAAAATTGATGATACTGAAGAAGAAGAATATGATGATGATTATTATGAGGATGAATCTTCAAAGAAAAAAAATAAATTAACTATTTTTTTCATAATTTTGTCAATTATTCTAACTATTATGTTATTAGCCTTTGGTGTTTTAACTTTTTATAATTATAAGAATAAAGAAGTTATTGCAAAGGGAATTTCTATTAGTTCTATTGATTTATCATATTGCACAAAATCTCAAGCAAAAGAAAAATTAAATAACTATTATACAAATCAACTTTCAAATGACATTACTCTTGTTTATAATGATTATAAGACCTTTATAAAAACATCAGAAATTGAATTAAATTATGATATAGATTCAGCTATTGATTATGCTTTTTCTTATGGAAAAAATGGTAATATTTTTCAAGACAATTATAATATACTTATTTCTATGATTAAAAATAAAAATATTACACCAGTATATACATTAAATCAAGAATTATTAACTAAATTTTTAAATAATATTTCTACTGAATTACCTGATGCTATTGTTGAAAGTAGTTATTATATTGAAGATAATAAGTTAATTATAACAAAAGGTACACCTGGTAATGTTGTTAATGTTGAAGCAACAACAAACAATATAAAATCACAACTTATAACTTTATCTTACATAAATAATCCTATTAACATAGATGTTAAAACTCAAAATCCTAAAGAAATAAACATAGATGAAATATATACAAATGTCTATAAAGATCCAAAAGATGCATACTACACCAAAGACCCATATACTATATTTCCTTCTGAAAATGGTATAGACTTTAATATTTCCATTGAAGAAGCAAAACAAATTGTACAAAATAGTGAAAAAGAATGTGAAATTCCTTTAAAAGTTTTATATCCAAGTGTTACAACTAATATGATTGGTCAAGAAGCATTCCCAGACCTACTAGGTTCTTTTTCAACTAATTATGTTTCAAATGCAGATAGAACAACAAATTTACGTTTAGCTGCAAATAAAATCAATGGTACAGTTTTAATGCCTGGAGAAGTATTCTCATATAATGGAGTTGTTGGTGAAAGAACAATTTCTGCAGGATATAAAAACGCAGCTATATACCAAAATGGTCAAGTAGTAGATGGACTCGGTGGTGGAATTTGTCAAATATCATCAACATTATATAATGCTGCTTTATTTGCAAATTTGGAAATGGTAGAACTTTATAATCACCAATTTGTTCCTTCTTACGTTACCGCGGGAAGAGATGCAACAGTTGTTTATGGTGTAAAAGACTTTAAATTTAAAAACTCTAGAAATTATGCAATTAAAATTACATGTTCTGTTTCAGGAGGAGTTGCTAAATTTCAAATTTGGGGCGTAAAAGAACCAACAGAATATGATGTAAGTGTATATGCTAATGTTTCAAGAACTTCATCTTATATAAAAGCAACAACATACAGAACTTTAAAACTTAATGGAGAAACAGTAAAAACAGAAAAAATTGCAAATTCAACTTATAAAGTACATTAAAAAAAAAATTTGACATATAATAAAATTAATGCTATAATAAGTTTAGCAAGCAAATAAAAGAAGTCATAATTTGCACTGAGATATGTCGTCGCATATCTCTTTTTTTATTAAAGAAAAAGGCGGTCGTCGTCCGCCTCCAAAGATTAATCTTTGTTTTCATCTTGACTTTCATTATCATTAATGCTTAATAACAATAATATAATTAATCGCCAGATTAATTCAAAAGAAGTCATAATATTGCACCCCCTTTCACAAGTTTTTCCTTTATGAAAAGGATAATAGCATTATACTCTGTTTTATTCTAGAAAACAAGCGAACACAATAAAATATAGAAAAGTATTTTTATTGTCTCAATCCCACATTGACAAAAGCCCTAAAATGTTGTAAAATTAATAAGAATTAATTAAATTTAACATAAAATTTAAGGAGTAAACAAATGGAACAAAATATATTACACGTAGGATTAGATGTTGGCTCTACAACAGTAAAAGTTATAATAATGAATAACAATAAAGAAATAATATATAAAGATTATAGAAGACATTTTTCAGACACAAAAAACACCATATGCACAATGTTATATGAACTAAATGACAAATACCAAAATTCAAAATTTACACTTGCTCTTACAGGATCTGGGGCGATGTCTGCTGCAAAATTTTTAGGCGTTAATTTTATACAAGAAGTTGTATCTTGCAAAAGAGCAGTAGAAAAATACATTCCACAAACAGATGTAGTAATTGAACTTGGTGGTGAAGATGCAAAAATAATTTATTTTGATAAATCTATTGAACAAAGGATGAATGGAACCTGTGCTGGTGGTACAGGTGCTTTTATTGACCAAATGTCAAGCCTTTTAAATACTGATACTGCTGGTTTAAATGAGCTTGCAAAACACTGTACAACAATTTACCCAATTGCTTCAAGATGTGGTGTTTTTGCTAAAACCGACATTCAACCATTAATTAATGAAGGAGCAGCAAAAGAAGATATTGCCGCATCTATTTTTCAAGCAGTAGTTAATCAAACAATTTCAGGACTTGCTTGTGGTAGGCCAATTAGAGGTAAAGTCGCATTTTTAGGAGGTCCTCTTACATATCTTTCTGAACTTAGAAATAGATTTATTAAAACTCTAAATTTAAAAGATGATGAAATAATAGTTCCTGAAGAAGCCCATCTTTTAGTTGCAACTGGTGCAGCCCTTGATTCCCTAGAAGAAATTCCTTTCACAAATGAAAAATTAGTTCAAAAAATAGAAAATTTTAAAAATTCAAATGATAATACAACTCACCCAATTGACCCATTGTTTAAAAATCAATCCGAATACGAAAAATTTAAAAAAAGACATAGTCTAGCAACGACTCCTAAAGCTAATTTGGAAAACTATGAGGGAGACTGTTATTTAGGAATTGATGCAGGTTCTACAACTACAAAATTAGTTTTAATAGATAAAGATGGTAAACTCCTACATTCTATATATGGTAGTAATGAAGGAAGTCCTTTAAATAGTACAATTAAAATGCTTAAAGAATTGTATTCTATTTTGCCACAAAAAGCTAAAATAAGATTTAGTGGTGTTACTGGTTATGGAGAGCAATTAATACAAACCGCGTTAAATGTTGATATTGGTGAAATAGAAACAATTGCACACTATAAAGCTGCAAAAACTTTTGAACCAGAAGTTACAAGTATTGTAGATATTGGTGGTCAAGATATGAAATACATTCACTTAAAGGATGGTGCCATTGATACAATTATGCTAAATGAAGCATGTTCTTCAGGTTGTGGTTCATTTATAGAAACCTTTGCCAAAAGTTTAAACTTAGAGATATCTGAATTTGTAAAACAAGCAATAGATGCAAAAAGACCTGTTGATTTAGGTTCAAGATGTACAGTTTTTATGAATTCTAAAATAAAACAAGCTCAAAAAGAAGGCTATTCTGTTGGAGATATTTCAAGCGGACTTTCTTATTCGGTTATAAAAAATGCCTTACAAAAAGTAATGAAAATACGTGATTTTAATACATTAGGTGATAAAATAGTTGTACAGGGCGGAACATTCTACAATGATGCGGTTTTACGTGCTTTCGAAAAAATTGTTGGTAAAAATGTTATTAGACCAGATATAGCTGGTTTAATGGGAGCTTACGGAATAGCTTTAATCGCAAAAGAACAGTATGAAACAAATCTAAATATGGAATACTATTCTACAATTGCTAAAAATGAAGATTTAGATAAATTAGATATTAAAATTACACATACAAGATGTAATAGATGTGAAAACCATTGTAAACTTACAATAAATACATTTGGTAATGGAAAAAGATATATTTCAGGAAACAGATGTGAAAAAGGTGCAGGTAATACTGATTCTCACAAAAAGAACTTACCAAATCTTGTTAAATATAAATATGAAAGAATTTTTGAATATAAACCTCTTACAGAAGAACAAGCCTCACGTGGAACAATTGGAATTCCTAGAGTTTTAAATATGTATGAAGATTATCCTTTTTGGTTTACATTTTTTACTAACTTAGGATTTAGAGTAATTATTTCTGAAAAAAGTACTAGAGCTACATATGAAAAGGGCATGGAATCTATGCCTTCAGAATCTGTATGTTATCCTGCAAAACTTTCTCATGGTCATATAGAAAGCCTAATAGAACAAGGAATTCAAACTATTTTTTATCCTTGTATGCCATATAATAGAAAAGAACAAGAAAAAGCAGATAATAAATTTAACTGCCCTATAGTAATTTCATATTCTGAAGTACTAAAAAACAATGTTGAAAATTTAAAACGTGATGACATTACATTTATAAATCCATTTTTACCTTTTGACATACCAAATTTAGTAAAAAGAGTTTTAGAAGTACCTGAATTCAAGAAATATAATTTTTCTAAACAAGAACTAATTAGTTCTGCAGAAAAAGCTGAAGCAGAATATCAAAAATGCAAAGAAGATATACGTAACAGAGGAAAAGAAACTGTTAGATATTTAAAAAATAATAATTTAAAAGGTATTGTACTTGCTGGTAGACCATATCATATAGACCCCGAAATAAATCATGGTATAGATACCTTAATTACATCTTTAGGTTTAGCAGTACTAACTGAAGACAGTATATCAAATGAAGTTGAGGTTAAACGTCCAATTCGTGTAGTAGATCAATGGATGTTCCATTCTAGATTATATGCTGCTGCAGATTTTGTTGGAAAAAATGACAACTTAGAACTTGTACAACTTAACTCTTTTGGATGTGGCGTAGATGCAGTAACTACTGACCAAGTTGAAGAAATTCTTAGAAGCTTTGGTAAAATGTATACTCTAATAAAAATAGATGAAGTAAATAACCTAGGAGCTGTAAAAATTCGTATACGTTCTCTTATCGCAAGTATGAATAAAAGACAAAAAGAAAAACTTGAAGGCAATTATGAAATAAATAAAAAAATGTTTACCAAAAAGATGAAAAAAGATTATACTGTTTTAATTCCTATGATGCTTCCTATTCATTTTGAACTTTTAGAACCTGCAATAAATTCTTGTGGGTATAATATGCATTTACTTAGAGAATGCACTCCTCATACTGTAGAAACAGGATTAAAATATGTAAATAATGATGCATGTTATCCATCAATTTTAGTTACAGGTCAAATGATTGAAGCATTAGAATCTGGAGAATATGATGTTAATAAAACTGCATTAATTATGTCTCAAACCGGTGGTGGTTGTAGAGCAACAAACTATATTGGTTTTATCCGCAAAGCCTTAAAAGATGCTGGTTTTGAGCAAGTACCCGTAATTTCTTTAAATGTTGCTGGCTTAGAAAAAGCATCAGGATTTAAACTAACTCCTAATATGGTAGAAAAACTATTAAGAGGAGTTATTCTAGGAGATTTACTTCAAAAAATGCTTCATAAAAATAAAGCATATGAAGTAAAAAAAGGTCAATCTCAAATGTTATTTACACAATGGATGGAAAAATCCAAAGATTTAGTTACTATTGGTTCCAATAAAGATTTTAAGAATGCTATTTACCAAATAGTAGACGAATTTGAACATGTTGAATTAGACCTATCAAAAGAAAAACCAAAAGTAGGAATTGTAGGCGAAATTTTAATAAAATATCATCCATTTGGAAACAACCATGTTGTAGATTTATTAGAAAAAGAAGGAGCTGAAGTTGTTCTTCCAGATTTTATGGGATTTATAAAGTATATGGCTACTAATAAAATAACCTTTAATAAATTGCTAAATACAAATAAAACTGCTAGTACATTAAGTAAAATTGCTTTAAATCTCATAGATATAATGGAAAAAGACCTAAAAAAAGCCCTTTCTAAATCTAAAAAGAACTATTTACCACTTACAGATATTTGGGATTTACAAGATAAAGTAAAAGGCATTTTGTCAATTGGAAACCAAACTGGTGAAGGTTGGTTTTTAACAGCTGAAATGGTAGAATACATAGAACATGGAATTGAAAATATTGTTTGTGTTCAACCTTTTGCATGTCTGCCAAACCATGTTGTTGGAAAAGGTGTAATTAAAACAATCCGCCAAAAATATCCTTTTGCAAATATTTCCCCTGTGGATTATGACCCAGGTGCTAGTGAAACAAATCAAGCAAATAGAATTAAACTTTTAATGACTGTGGCAAAAGATAATTTGAAATTGAAAAATAAATAGGTTTATAAGGAAATTGTTATTTTTTATATAACAATTTCTTTTTTTATGGTATTTTTTTAATCAATATGTTAAAATAGTTATAAACATAATTTAAAATAATACATATGCATATATAAGTCATTTATATACACATATGTTGAAAGGAAAAAATTTATGGATAAATTGTCAAATGTTTATGAAATGCTTAAAACAATTAAAATTACTGATGAAAATAAAGATTATATTAATGAAATTGAGGAATTATTAAATTCAGAAAATTATTTAGATGCATTTAATAAAATGAAAGAATTAAAACAAAAAGAACTTGAAGCAAAAGATAAAGATAAAGATAAAAATAAAAAGAAAAAAAATAAAAATTTAGATGTTGCAACAGGTTCTGAAGAAGATAGTATAAAATATCCCAAACAACTAAGTGATCCTGAATTAGAACAAATATTTATTGGCTTATTACTAGAAAATCCAAAACTAATTTCTAAATATTTCTTTTTGTTTGATTCATGTTATTTTGAAGATGATGAAATGTTAAATATATATAAAAGTATACTATTTAATGAAGGCTCAAAATATGCCTCTGAAAAAGCTAAAGAACATTTTAATTTTCCAAAAGACAATGAAGATGTATACATTTTAAAAAGCAAATTAATAAATCTAGTTTCAGATAAAGATTACGATATAGAAGACATTTATACAGAATTAAAAAAATTGTTTATCTTAAGACTTTCATATAATGAAACACCAGAAAAAAATATACAAGATAAAATTTTAGAAATTACACATTATGATTTATATCAAAAAATGTCAGCAGAAGAAGTGGCAGATATTGTCGAACAAGTAAAAATAACTCAAAAATTTAAGCAGAGCGTTCTAACACAAAATCTAGTAACATTTCTTGAAAGTGGCGAAAATGAGCTTGCAAATGGTCTTTCTTATCCTTTTCCAATTATATCTTCTGTTTTTAAAGGCATTAGAAAAGGTGAAACATTTGCATTTGCCATGCCTTCTAATAATGGTAAAAGTAGATTAACAATTGATTTAGCTGCATATACAGCTCTTGTACACAAGAAAAAAGTACTTGTCATTTCAAATGAAATGTCTGAACAAAAAATGAAACTATGTCTTTTAACCACCATTATAAATAACCCAGACATCAAAAAAATACATAAACAAGATGTAAAAATTACAGAAGGTGAACTTTTAGAACTTAAATTTAGACCAGATAATCCAAAAGATGTAGAAACTGATGAAAATGGATATATACTAAGAACATCAAATGAATCGCAAAATCAATTTATAAAAAAGCTAAATAACTATTCATCAGATTTTAGAAAAGCTATTTCGGCCGTTGAATGGGCAAGTGAACAAATTAAAAACTCAATATATTTTATAAATATTACAGACCACACAAATGATGAACTAAAAAAAGTAATTATAAATTATTATTACAAAGAACACATAGAATATGTATTTTATGATACCCTAAAAACAGATACAGACAATATTGGTAAACCTGAAGAAATAAAAAGAACAGCAACCATTTTATCAAATATTGCACAAAACTTTAATATTTTTATTTGTTCATCTTTACAACTTTCTGAAAGCAAGACTTCTCCTTTAAACTTAGATGTAAATGATTTAGCTGTAAGTAGAACTGTTAAAGAAGTTTTAGATACACTTTGTTTATTTAAACAAATCGATAGAAATTCTTTAAGTGACTATGAATATTCACTAAATGAAGTTGATACAAAATTCTTTGATTTGGAAAAATCAGAAAACCCAGATATAAGATACTATGCTTGTGTAATTGATAAAAACAGAGCTGGTGCAAAACCTAAATTAGTCTTTAAAATTAACTTAGCATATAATAGTTGGGAAGAACTTGGATATTTAAAAATGAAGGACTTAAATTAAAGTCCTTCATTTTATTTTATTAAATAATTTTTTTTCATTTAATTTTATGGTTATATTTATTAGAACTGCAATTGTAATAAGAATGATGCATATACATAAGCACGTATTAATTAGTGCTACTCCTTTAAAGATCTCTCCTAAATATTTATATATAACAATTATTAAAATCGTAAAAAAGTACTGAAAAATCTTATTTCTATTATTCTTAATAACTTCATATTCAGATTCCCAATTAATTTTAGGATTTAATAAATCCACTATAACTAATATATCATTATTTATTATATTTGTTAAGCTTGCCATTATAAAAATTAACAATAAATAAATAAGTTCAAATTTTGGAAAAATATATTTTATAATACAAAGCGTAAATATTATTATAAATGTATTTATTATTTTTCCTAAAATTGTTTTGATTTTAAATTGCTCAAAATAGCTAACAGGAAATGTTTTTTCTATAGCATTTCCTTTCCCCTCTCTAGAAATAGCTGTTATTGATATTTTTGAAAAAGTTGTTAAAACCTGTATAAATGCAAGAATTAGAAAAATTGTCTCAAAATCCATCTTATAATTCAGTTGATATGTATTCATATTTATAATAGTTTTTATTTGAGGTCTTAAAAAATAAAAAATTATACCAACAGTAGCACAAATACTTATTATTGGAAATATTCCTTCTGTAAAAAACAAAGGATTTCTAAATAATATTTTCATATCTTTTTTTATACTAGATATTTTCCTATTAATTTTTTTAGTTTTTCGTTTTATTTCTTTATTTTTATTTATTTTAACTGTATTATTTATTATTAATAATTTTTTTAAATAATTTTTTTTACCCCAAACAATAAAAATTACAAATAACACTATATTATATAAAAATAATTTAAAATAGTTGAAAATAATATTATTTATATCTTTATTATTTAATATTTGAATTATAGGATCAACCTGTATAAAATATTTTTCAATGTTTTTTATTTTGTTATTCAAATTTATTGCTTGAGTCTCTAATTGCTCATAATTTATTTCATTTAAATTATTGCTATTTGAAAGTAAGCTATTTATAATTGCTCCTTCTCCATATATAATTAGCATTAAAAAAAACACTATAAATAAAACAATCAAAATATTTTTATTTTTTATTACATTAGAAAAATGTGTTAAAAGTGACATTATTAAACTAATTATTAGTGCAGGTAAAATAGGAAAAATTATAAATACAACAAATAAATTAATAAAAAATGATAAACTTAAGTGTAATACTAGTCCATATATAATCATTGGCATTGCTAGAAAAATAAAACTAGTAAAATATGTATTTAAAACCAATATATTAAACCTTGATATTAACAAATCTAAAGGCTTTATAGGAAAATGTAAAAATTTATTTAAATCTTTCGAATAATAATAAATATTATTACAAGATATTATTAATTGAGTAACTGTAAGTATTGATGCACCTATCCAAAAAATATTCAAAAATACCTCTTGTTGATGTATTTTTATAAAAAAACTTATTATTTCATAACTAAAATAAATTACACAAAAAATTAAAATCATTAGCAAAAAAAAGATACCAGATTTTTTATTTATTTTATTATTTTTTTTATTAAATAAATTATATTTATCAACAAAGTCTAAAAAAAATATTTTTGTTAAATTATTTATGTTTTTTATATTTATCATTTAATTTTTCATCTCCTTTGATGTAATTTATTTTTTTTCTTTTGTTATCTCCATAAATAACTCTTCTAATGATTTGTTCTCTTTTAATTCTTTCTTCAATTCATCAAATTTTCCTACAAATAGTAGTTTTCCTTTATCTATAATGCCAATTCTATCACATATTTTTTCAGCAACATCTAATATATGTGTTGAGAAAAAAACACATTTATTATTTTGAGAATATTCCTTCATTATTTTTTTTAATTCATAAGAAGCCTTTGGATCAAGTCCTGTTAAAGGTTCATCTAATATCCAATTTTGTGGCGAATGAATTAATGTACTAATTATCATTATTTTTTGTCTCATTCCATGTGAATAAGTTTCTAGTCTTTCATTTAAAGAATCATATATTTCAAATCTTTTAGCAAGTTCTTCAATATCTTTATTTCTTTTTTCTGTAGATACATTATATATATCTGCAACAAAATTCAAATATTCTATTCCTTTCAATTGCAAGAAAATATTAGGATCATCAGGAACCAATCCTAATTTTTCTTTTGCTTCAATTGGTTCCTTTGAAATACTTTTTCCGTCTATATATATGTCTCCATTTGTAATATTTAAAATACCTGTTATCATTTTTATTGTAGTAGTTTTACCAGCACCGTTTGCTCCAATAAAACCAAATATTTCACCATCATTTATTTTTAAATCCAGATTTTCAATTACTTTTACATTCTTACTATAACATTTTGTCACATTTTTTATTTCTATCATACTATTGTACCTCTTCTCCATTCTGGCATTCTGCTTAATTAATACTAAAAGACATTACATATTCTCTATTTTCATTTAATTTCATTATTATTGTTAATTCTTTTGTTGGTGAATTATCATTAGAAGCATCTGATATTTCTGTTTGATATGTGTATATTCCATTTCCTTTTTCTTCAAAAGTATTATAAGTTATTTTATTTGTACTATATGAATTATTATCTAAATATTTTTTTAGATCATCAATTGTTTTAAAATTATTATTTTTAAATGCTTCATCTAATTTGCTATAAATATATTCATAGTCTTTACAATTTAATGCAGAAATAAATTTTTCAATATTCATGCCAACTTTTGTTTGACTATTTCCTTCATCATATTTTTTGATAAATTCTTCAGAATCTATTGTATAGTTGTCAAGAAGAACTTTACAATTTAATGGTGTGTATTGCCTAAATATATAGTAAAATCCATTTTGATCAACACATATAAATTCGGTATATTTGTTATTGTATTTTACCATATATTTTTCAATTACAGTATTTTTTATTCTGTTGGTATTTAAATCAATATACTTTCTATACTCGTCAATTGTTTTGAATTTTTTTTCTTTATATTCATCATCTATTAGATTATATGAAAGCTGTGTATCTGCTAAAGTTAAAGTTTTAAATTTGTTTATGTAGTACTTTATAGCACTTTCATGTCCTTCAATATTATTATAATATTTATTATAATAGTTTAATTCAATACCTTTATTTTCATTTATAAACTTAAAATTATCTATTTCTGAATACTCCTCATTTATTGGTTCTATTGAAAAAGAATTATTTTGTAAATCTAAATTTACATATAAGAAAAAATAATCTTCTATTTTATTTTCGGTATTAACTAAAGCCCCATAAACAACATACTTTTCTATTGGATAATTTATTATTGCTTTTGTGTTAAGAATTACAGGATTTATAATTTTATTATAATTCTTAATATGCTTATTTATATTTTCACTCGTTATCTGATTTTTTTCAATATAACTACTGCTTAATAAAGCATATTTTTTATTAGTCTCTGCATTTTGATTATTTTCAGTATTTGAAAAAAAACTTTTTATACAATAATTAATTGTATTTAGTTTGCTAAATGATTCCACTTCTTTTATATCATCAGACATAAATTTAGATTCACCAGAATCTCCAGTAACTTCATTTTGGTTTGTATAATTAGTGTTATTATCACCTTCTACATTATTATTTTTTTTTAATACAATTATTATAGAAATCAAAATTATAATACCTATAATTAAACAAATTATTAAATTTCTAATAATTTTCATTTATCCCATTCCTTCCTTAAGGCATAGACTTAATTAGTAACAAATCTATATATATACGTATAATTCGCTGGATTGTCTTCATATACACTAATTTGTTCAGCTATATTTGATGCATAATATCCCTCTTGTCCATGTGCAGCAACATATTTTCCATCTCCTAGATACATACATACATGTCCACTTCTCCATAAAACATCACCAGCACAAAGTGGAGTAGTAATTGGTAATCTTTTATTTGATGTATAATCTCTAGTTGTATCGGGAAGATTGATATTAAAGAATTGATTATATAACCTTTTTACCAAACTCGAGCAATCATAATAAAATTCATTATTTCTTAAGCTTTGTGAATATAGATAACGATTATCATTTGCTATTCTTACAGCTTCATCTAACATATTTTTCATTTTCATTTGATTTTCACTTGATAAGCTACCCAAAAAATCATAATTTGATTGACTATATTGCTGTAACTCAGATAAATCCGCTTCTGTTGTATAAAAATTATGTGATCCTCCAGTATCTGTATTCTTAAGGTTTTCATCAGTGTCATTAAATAAATATGATAAATTTCTAACCCAACTTTGATTGTCTGGCTTTAAAGATGCATGTGGAGTCATAAAATATGTTGCAAAATGTGCTTTATCTCCTGTTGCAATAACATTGTCAACTGCTGCTTTTGTAACCTCAGATGGATTTGCTCTATCATAATTTCCATCAGTTATACAAGCAAATTGCTCAGGAGCATACACAACATCACGAACTGTATTCGGAAAACGTGATGATAATACTCTATTTAAAATAACACTTACAACATATTCTTGTTGTTGTTGAGTTCCTCCTCCTCTTTCTGCAGCTGTAACTTTATATAATATTTCTAATTCTTCAGGTGTAATATTTATACTTGAATATGATGCTCCTCCACTTCCCAAAGTTCCTGTAGATGTCTTTTTAAAGTTTGCAGGATCATATACACTAAAGTCTACATTATTTTCATCTATTCCTAAATTTTTTCCAGTAGCTTTATAAATTAAATATTTAGTAATGTCTATCATTTCAACATCATCAACTTCTGCATTAATTTCTAAAATTGTTATTAACCATCCATATGCAGATTCGTCAATTAAGTTTTTCTTAGCAAAATGATTATCTAATAATATTTGTACAAAATTTTCCAGTTTATATAGTGTATATTTTTTGTTCTCCCCTTTGCCTGTACATCTTATTTTTAATATTTTTCCATCTTGGCAGAATTTAAGTGGTTTTAGCTTACTATTAGTTTCGTCATCAAAAGCCTTTTCAATATCTTCTTTTTTTATTTTAGTTATTCTTTTATCTTCTAAAACTCTTACTATTCCATCTAAAGTTTTATTTTGTGCAATAATTGTGCCACCTTTTTTGTCTTTTTTCTCCATTTTAGCTGGTACAGAAACATATTTAGTAACTTCATTTGTAATTGTGGTTTGTTCCTGTTGATTAATTAAACTTCTAGTAATTCTATTATAAAGCCTATCAACAATTGTAGTAATAGCAAAATCCGAGACGTTTATTGATTCTATTTCTTGTGTATTATCTTCAGAATTTTCATTATCATGTTCTGTAGTACCTGCTGCATCACTTCTTGCTTGTGCCATTGCTTGTTGATATTCTTCACTTCCTCTTGTTGACTGTTTTATCTCATTTTCATAGCCTGGAAGATGTCTGTAAATATCTTGATTCAATTTTGTTTCTGGAGGAAGAAATGTTTGATTCTCTTTTGTTATTATATCTCCCTCTGTTACCGTAGTTTCTTTTGGCATATAATTATAATTTTGTGTATAATTTACAATCCACACATCTGCTTTCGAAAGTGACTGTGTAATTGTATTTGTTTTTGTTATGGTTGTGTATGTTTTTGTATATTTTACTTCATCAGAATCATTATAATTTTTTAAAGGATATGCTATATTATGTGTCTGCCCTTGTGAATCCGTAAATTGAGTTCTTGCTAGAATACCAGTTTCTATATCTCTTTTTTTAGTATATTGTTCTACTTTAACACTTGTATTTACGTTTAGATTATCATATATTGTTATTTCAATTTCGCTATTATATACTAAATCTGCTAAATCCATTACTAAGTCTTTATTTTGAGATGTTATTAAAAGTGCCCATAAATAATTAAATGGCATAGTATATCCACTTATAAAATCTTGATAATTTACATTTGTTAGTGTTAATCTTAGATTAGTATCATTTGTATTTACTATTTCATCTTGTTCTACCTCTGCTTTATCAGAAGATTTCTCATAAGTAGTTTCACAAATATTGGTCACTTCAGACCATGTTGCAACTTTTGCATAAAATGTTTTATTTTTATTTCCTGTAGAAGAAGATTTTGATGATGATTTTGTATTACCAGATTGAAATTCACCTGAATCAAAATCAAAACACTCATCTCCATATTGTTCTCTTTCTGCAGCAGTAAGTGTTGTACCAAAAGGGTCATTAGTTCCTGGAAAATCATAGAATGTATAAGTTGAACTAAATCTATTAGAGATAATCGATACATTTTTTATGTAATTTGCTTTATCTGTTTTATCTACTTGACTTCCATTATTAATAACACTAGTTATATCATTAAAATTATCATGTTCATTTACATATTTAGGAAGAACTCTTTTACCCTCAACTAAAACTTTTTTTACAGCCTCTATTACTTCATCTGAAGCATTTTCTAAATCCATATAATGAGCTGCTTCGTGAAACCATCCACCATCTCTAACCCAATTATATAAACCATCTGCATCAATTCTATTGTCTCCAATTGTATGGTATCTTCCTAACTCAAGTATATTTGCCATAAGAGAGGCTTCTGCTGCTGCTCCCTTTGGACTTCCTTGTTCTTGTTGACACAAACTTGCAATTTTTCTTAATTGCTCATCTGTTAAGTCATATTTTACAAAATTATTTTCACTTTGTGCACTACTGCTAGATTCTTCTTCTGTTTCAATATTGTTCCAATCTATAGATTTAAAACTACCATTTTCATTTTTAGAAAAGTGTTGAGAATCTAAACTATTTCCATTTGCTCCTGCATGTTCTAACCATTCCCAACCATATTTTGTGAATATTTCATATATTTTGGTATTTCTAGCTATTTTTTGATCCTTTTCAATTTGTGTCCATCCGTGACATATTATCTCTGTCCATGAATTTAGAATCAGTATTATAATCTGTAGATTTATTTCCTCCTCCCCAATAATTATTTATGTAAGGATTAACAAGTGGATTTATATCAATTGCAAAACCTCTTGCATGGTTAGATAAAACACCTGGAGCATCACTTGCATATCTATAATTGAAAGCAGAGGTATTATTATTTATAACAGATTCATTATCACTTGCATTAAAGTCATCTACTAATTGTAATCTTTCAATAGGATATTGTTCTTTATATAACTCCTGAAATATAAGTAAAACTTCATCCGCTGCTTTTGTATTAACAATCATTTCTCCATCAGAATGATATCTTCCATCTATCCCATAATATGGTATTACTAAGTATGATAAATTTATTCCATCTCGACTTAATTCTTCTAATGTTTTTCCATGTAAAGAGCCTTTTTCTGTATCAGAAATTCTATCTAACAAATTATTTCCACGTATATCTGTTGTTGTTTCTGTTATATCATATCTGTCTCCTAAACTTATATCTGCAGTTTTTCCAACAAATCCACTTCCATTTACTCTATATGCACAATAAAAAGTTTTTCCTCCATAAAGTAATGGTTCATCCTCTCTTGGATATGGTGTTGAATTGATTATTCTGTCATTGCTTCCCATGTCATATCTTCTTCCATGTCCACCATTATCAGGACTATAATCTGCAAGAACAAACCAGTGATGAACTTCCTCTCCACCTTCAATTCCAGTGATAACTATATCTCCCGCCTGCAAATCATTTTTATCTGTTATTTTCATAAATCCATGCTCTAATAAATATGTTTGCATTGTTTCTGCACCACATATTCCTCCTGCTGGTTGATCAGTTAATCCCATATTCCATAATGCCAATGAAATTAATCTATCACATGCAATTATTCTTCTAGTTTGTCCAATATATGCCTCTGATTGACCTGCTGCATTAAGTGCATTTACCACTTCAGGGTCACAAGGTTTAGTTGTTCCTGAACATCCGTAACACCATTCGCCAACATTATTTGTAACTTCATCACACACATTTTGAATTGCTTCTATAAATGCTTCTACCGAAAAATCTGCTCTTACACTACTAGAATATTTCTTTTTAGATTTTTCTCCAATTGTAAATGAATTTAATACTTTTTCAGTATATCCATTTGCTATAAAAAAATCCATATCACTTGGTGAAACATATTCCATTTCAGATATTGTTCCATCTGTTTTTGCTCTTAAAAGCTTTACAAGTCCTTGTACTTCTTTTGAACTAGCATCGCTATTTATTTTATCCCAATCAATTTCTTCATCACTATTAGATGTATTTAAAAGCTGTGTTGCAATTTCAGCATTCATTAACTTTTTTAGTTCTTCTGGTCCATCTAAATATTGCTCTATGTTGCTTCCGTTTTTAATAAGTTTGTCCCAAATTTCTTGTGCTGTTTCTGTTGTCTCTAGCTCTCCATTTGATCCTATTTTAGTACCTGCAATATATTCTGAACTTGCATAAGGTACATTTGACCAATTGTTTTCTTTATAAGTTCCAGTAAGTATAGCTGTTAAATATGGTGCAAAAATAACAATTAGTATTAATACTAAAATTAAAATTACTGGTAATAATATTTTCATTAATTTTGATATTTTAAACTTCTTTAATTTTCCCATTTTGCCACCTTTTATATACCAAATATATATTCTTTTCTATCATATCCTACTATTAAATTTGAAAATCCAATTTGTTTAATTTTTCTTGTTGAATTATATTTACAAAAATACTTAATTCTTATTGTCGTTTTTCCTCCACTACCTACTGTTAATTGTGCTTTAGATAACTCATTTGTATATGCATAATATCTTATATTATTGTCATCTATTAAATACATTCCATATATAGTTTGTAAATCATCTAGTATAATAGTTTGATCTGAATTATTTGTAATATCTACATCAATATATGTATAATCCATATATTGAAGCTTGTTTCTAAAATTAAACGTAATTATGCTATTTTGATACTGTTTGTTTATTTCATCTTTTTTTATAAAATTATTTATATTTAATTTATTTTCCTTAGTAACCTCATCTTTAACTATAGCAATATAATTAGAAATATTATTTTCTGAGTCTATTTTACCTGTTGATAGAATATTGTCTTTAATATTTACTTCATATATATTATCTACATAGTTTTCTATGGTATATAATTTAGTAGTATTATTAAATACATTATCATAATAAATTGTTTTAAACTCCTCTACCGTAGCAAACATTTCGTTTTTACAATCATTTGAAATTAAGCTGTAGGCTTCATTTAATTTTTTTTCATTACAATAGTTCATAAATAAATTAATTAATTGCTTTGAATTTTCTAAATTAGAGGAATTAACATTTTCTCCCGTAATAGAAGATTTTTTAGAAATTAATGTTTCACTTTTAATTTCATTATTAAGGTTTGTGTTTGTGTTTGCATTTAATCTTTCTCTGTTTTTATTTTTTGCTGAATTATTTAATAATTGAATTATTATAATTATTAAGGCTATAACTAGTATAGCCCTAATAATTGCTTTTCTATTTTGATTATAAAATCTTATTAATCTATACATAGTTATAGCCTCCTATTTATTTTTTTGTTTTTATATTGTAATACAATGCACTTACATGTTTTAAATTGCCTATATCTTTTTGTAGTGTTGGTTCTATTGAATTTTCAATTCTTCTTTTTTCTTCATCTGCTTTTCTCATTTCCTCTCGGCTTAAAGCCATATTTTTAGCATCACTTGTAACTTTTTCATATTCCTTAGTTCCATGTACCTTTTTTAATAAAGCATCTCTTCTATCGCTTATCAAGGCATTTTCTTGATCGTGAGTAAGCTTACTTAAATCTGTATCATATGCTTTAACTGTTTTTAACTCAAACATTGCTTTTTTGAGAGTTTTATCATAATCAGCTTCACCATTAGTTTTTTCTACCGTATCTTCATTAATAATCCAATTACCATTTTCATCTCTTTCACCTGTTGCACCTCTTGATCTTAAAAATAATGTTGCAACATCTTGCGCACTATCATAACCATATTTAGTAGCTTCAGGCATTATTTCTTTTAATGCTTCTTCTGCTAAGCCACTATCTCCTAGTCTTACGGCTAACTCATTACGATAATTTTCATCATTTAAATGTTCTCTCACTAATTTTTCTATATATTTCTCTGTTTGCTTACGATTATATGCTTCATCTCCAATTCTTCCTCTTTCGAATTCTTCAATATCCTTAGAAATATTAATATTTTCTATTACAGAACTAGTTCCTCCTGAGCCAAATTTATATCCAGCTAAAGCTCCTATACCTACATTTTTAACATCTGCTTTTCCTCCTGCAATTGCAGCCATTGCACCTGCTGTTGCTCCAACAACACCTAAACCAACACCTCCAAGAGAAGATACAAATTTTCTAGCTGTATGGTCTTTTTGGACTTGTTTTAACATTCTCTTTCCTTTTCTTCTTAAATAGCTGCCACCCATTCTACTGAAACCGCTTATTAATCCAGTTTTTTGTTTGTATTGTTTTGGATCTTTATTTGAATTTGTCTCTAATATTTTTTTGATTTTATTTTTCTCTTCATCACTTCCTGAATTTTGCGAAGGTATTCTTCTATTTTGTGATGTTTCTCCTCTATTGTTTGACGTTGCTCCACCTGATTGTTCTGTACTTGGTTCATCATCTGTAGAGGATTCATTCTGAGCCATTTGTTGAGCAACTCTCTGTGATGCTTCTCGAGCCACTTTCTGAGCATTTTCTTGAGCTTCTTGCTGAGCATTTTCTTGAGCTTCTTGCTGAGCATTTTCTTGAGCTTCTTGCTGAGCCGTTTTTATAGCATCGTCTCCATTCATATTGTCTTGAGAATTATCACTGCCAAAATCGCTTTCTGGTATGTCTATATTGGCTCTATTATTATAGTTTTTCTGTAATTCATCATCTTCATTGAATTTTATACCCTTATCCAAATCCTCTTTTGTTCTAATAAAGTCTTTTGGTTCTTCTTCATCATCTTTTACACGTTCTGGTGGTTTTCTACCAAGTAATCTTTGTGTTAATCCCATCATAATACCAGCTCCGGCTGCTCCAGAGAAAAATCCTGGAGTTTCTCCCTTGAATCCAAACATTGAACGAACTAATTTTTCTGCAGGTACCATAAATCCTAATGCAACTATAACATAAATAATATTATTTGCAGCAAATTGCATAGCTGATCCAATTAAAATAGTATATAATAATAAATGTATAATTTGTAATAATAAGTTATATATATATTCTTTAAACCAATAATTAAATGCTTGTGCAGAACCATCTTTAATTTTATCTAAAGGATATGTCATAGCAACAAGTGGAGCAATAATTGTTAAAAATGCCATATAAATAACCCTTTTTACATATGTAAATAAAAATATAATCGTATAAATTATTAACATACAATAAATTAGTTTCCAACCTAAACTTACATATACTTGACTATTAATAGAGTCATCGCCGGCATCTTCATATTGTAACATCATTCTTGCTTGTTCTGTAAAGTTCCTTGCTGGCCAATATAATACTGTTGGAGAAGAACTACCACTTGGACTAAATAACCCCTGATACCAAAGCTTGGTTGATTCATTATCATTTTCTTCAACAAGTGTTTTATATGCTTTTTTTACCTGTTCAGGTTCCTTTATTTCAAATAACTGTATTCCATTTTGCTCATAAAATTGAGTTGCTACATTATTTGAATCATCATCAATATTTTCTCTATTAGTACTTATATCATCTAAATTAATATCTGCTGAATGGCTATTTGTTACTTTTACACCATCAAATACCTTTGTAATTTCTTCTACAAACAAATTGGCTCCTGCCATTATGTAATGCATAATAAAAATTAAGCATAACGCTATAACCCAATCTGATAACATTTGCTTATATTTAGATTGGTCTCTTGCAGTACTTGATAATACAATTCTTATACCAATATATACTAATATTGATAAAGATGCTATTACCGCAATATTTCTTAAATTTTTATACCATCCTGCAACTGTTGGTGCAAGCTGTGCAGCAGTTGATTTTTGTATACCTTCTCCAGCTCCAACTTCATAAAGTGTAAATTTATATGTTCTTGTATCTACTCCTGATGAATCAGAATCCGGTATTTTCTGCTCATCCACAGTAATTTTATATTTTTTTCCTTTATATTCAAAATTATATGTTCCAGTATTAGGTATTGCGCTAATATCAAAATCTGTATCACTTTCAACAATAGACTGTATTAACGTTTGTTTTGCCTGTTCAAAGCTTGATACTCTTGGAGATGAATCAGAATATGTTGTTGTTGCAGTAGTTATAGGAACATCATCAGAATTTTTAATTATTTCATCTTTTGGATTAATAAAATTAACATCTAATGCAGCAACTTGTCCAGCGAAAATTTCATATGGAGAAAGCGCTATCGTTGGAAGCTGAAAATCATCTGGTAATACTGCATTTTGTATGTATCCCGTCACAAGGAATGTTGTAATTCCCGTAACAGCAGCTGCTTCTCCAATTTTTATAACTACACTTAAAGTTCCTGCAATAGCATTTATAAGTGGAGCCTCTACAATTGCCGTCGCGCCTCCTGACAGAACTAAAGCTGTTATTCCTATTCCTATAACAGTTACCACTACAACTGCTGTTATTATTTTTTGCCATAATTCTTTACTTGTATTAATTTCAATTATAGATGTTCCTTCTGTTCCTAATATAGCATTTTGTACTAAACTAATAGTTCCATCACCTAATGTTACAAAAAAAGACATTACTGGATCTAATATTACACCACCCCATTCTCCTTTTGCCTCTGATTTGTTTGAAAAAACAAACATTAACATTATAACTAATGCTATTGAAATAAGTAATTTTTTAAAAATGTTTTTACCTTCTAAAAACCTCATAAAGTTAAAACCCCCTGTTATTCGTTATTTCTCCTTTTTGCTAATTCGTTTAAGTTTGTTTCAACAAACTCGAATTCTTTTTTCGTTGGCATAATTTTTAGTATTGCTGAATCTGCTCCTACCTTTAAAAGTCCCTCTCCTTTTTGACATGTTACTAAAAAATTGGCTTCACCTTCTGAAAGTTTAAATACTTCTTTTAAATATTGTATTTCAGATTTATCTTGTGCTAAAAATAGCTTTGTATCTGATGATGTTAAAACAGCCTGTGCTTCTGGTTTTTCATAAAAATCTTGGAATCTTTGTGATACAATTGCTAATGAAACATTTCTTTTTCTTGCACGTCTTGCCATTTTATTTAAAAAGTCAACGGCTTCTGGGAATGGAAGTAACATCCACGCCTCATCAACTAAAACTCTTTTTTTAGTAGCCTTTTTTCTATCTTCACTGTTTTTCTTAACAAATTTTTCCCAAATCCAAGAAAGCAATATTTGTTGTGCAAGCGGTCTTGCAAATCTTTCTTCTAGTTGAGAAATATCCAAATTGATAAATGGTGCTCCTTCTAAAAGATCAAATGTAGATTGTCCATCAAAATAAGCCATTTGTCCATCATATTCTCTTATGTATTGTTTCATTACCTTTAATAGATAGCTATAATGGTATTGATAATCTTTATTAGTATTTTCCCTAGCCTTTCCCTCAATTCTTTTATACCAAGAACCAATAGTTGGCATATCTTTTTTTTGTTTTGAAAATAATTTTCCATGTGATATAGAGTTATCTGTATTTTGATATAAACTATCAGGATTACTTGTAATTCCTAAAGCTGCATATTCTTCTGCAACAGACTCTGCAATAATTTGTTTTATAAGTTCTCCAACTTCTTCAGACCTTGTACTACCTCTAGCCATTGTTAGTAATGCCTGTGTAACGTCTTCTACCTTATTCTCTATATTTAATGCTATTCTATTTTTTCCTGTGATTTCGTCTTTTACAATTTCTGTTTCTATATCAAAAGGGTTTATTACTGTTTTTGAATTTGGACTAATTACAACATTTATTCCACCAAGACTTTCAGCAACAATTTGATATTCGCCTTCTGCATCTAATGCTAAACTTTCTATTCCCATAAGTACAGATGATCTTGATATTAGTGTTTTCATAGTAACTGATTTTCCAGCACCAGATTTTGCAAATATAACCATGTTGTAGTTTGTAAGTGATGGATGGAAATTGTCAAATAATATTGGAGTACCAGTTTGTTTGTTAAATCCTAAAGGTACACCTGTTGGATGTCCTACCTCTGAGGTTGTAAACGGAAATACTGTTCCCATTGATGCTCTATTAAAGGTATGTGTCTTTTTTATTTTATTATCCATAAATGGCATGTTTGATTTAAAAGCATCTTCTTGCATTCCCCATGCTGTTTTTACACCAACCATACTTTTCGACATTTCTGATGTTAATAATTTTGAAAATCTATTTAATTCTTCTAAACTATACGCAAATATAGTAGAAATAATTGATGCTTCATATAATTTATCATATCCTGCAGCTATTCCATCCCTAAGTCTTTCTGCTTCTAATCTTTTTTGTGATATTGTACTTTCTCTATTTATATTTCCTCTGTCAACAGCTGTTAATCTTTCAACTTCTAATTCATTTATAATTCTATTTAATTTTGTTTGTGATACCTCTTCTTTTATAGGATTTATATATATTGATGTATTTATATCTCCAAACATGTACATATCTCTGAACAGTTCTGGAAAGGTGCACATTCTAGGAAGTGAAGATACAAAAAAACTTCTTGCATATCTTGTAATATTTGAAATAATTTCAAGATGATCTATGTTTGAGGCATCTATCCCAGAAGGTGCTATTAGTTCTTTTATAGTCTTTTTTCTAAGAATATCTATATTTTCATCTTGAAAATCATTAAATTGTTCTTGTTCTTCTTCTTGTTGTTTTCTGTTTCTTTTCATCTTTTTCTTCCTCCTCTTCTTTTGATTTCTTATCTTTTTTTGTTTTTCTCTTTGTTATTTTTTCTTCTATTTTTTCATTTGCCTGATTTGCAACATCAAATCCTATATTTTCAATATTTTGGCTAATAATTTCTTGTGCCATTTGAGAAATTAAATCATCTAAATCCGCTTCCATCTGTTGTGCTTTTCTTTTATTTTCATTTTCTTCTAAAACTTCATAAATTGTATTATTTGCTTCTTTTATAGCTTCTTCTTCTATTTTTTTATCCAATGCTTTTATTCTCTTTTCATATACATCTGGTGCAGTAGAATATAAATCCTCATATCCTGAATTTAAAGCTCTTTTTAAATCAAATATTTCAGATTCATCTCTGTTATATGCAACATAAAGTAATTCTGCAAGCTCTACTGAATCTAATATTTTACTTGTAATACCACAAACGGCAACTAAATTTATTACTGTTTGTGCTTTAGTATATAATTCTGAAAAAGCTATATTTGCGACCTCTTCTTTAGAATAATGAACATCTGGGTTTTCTTCTACATAGTAAGGTATAATTATGTAATATCTTTTACTTAGAATATTTTTGTTTAAACTCATTCTTTCCGTATTATTAACTATATCCACACTATATTCATAAAGATTTTTTAATCTAGTAACTTCCATTTTCTCTTTACTTAATTGGCTTTCTGTGTATTGTCCTGATCTTGTTTTTTGATTGTATTCTCCTTGCTTTTCACGATATTTTTTTGCTATGTCATCTACCCTTTCTTTGTACTTACTAATGCTACCGCCGAGATTTACTGTTCTTGTTTGAACATAAATTTGAATTGGATATCTTAGTGAATTTAAAAATTGTATAAATCCTGCTTCAACACTATTTTTTTCTAATTCTGACATAAGATCAAAATTTATACCTTGACATTCTAGTATCATTAAATATCTTTTTCCATTTTTTTGGACTATCATATTGTCAGTAATTGTATCAAATTCCATAAAATCAAAAATCGATTGTTTAACATAATCCTTTTGTACCTTTTCTCTATTGTTTTTTTGTTTTATATCTTTTTGTTTTGTTTTTGGTTTTGACGCGTTTTTTTCTCTTATTTTTAGTGCTACCAATATTCCTATTAAAACCAAAAGTATAATTAACATTATTCCTACAACAATTATTAATACATCAAGTCCTTCTACATTACTCATCTTTTGTATCCTCCTTTAAAGCTTTTTCTGAATCTTTATATATATATACTCTATTACCGTTTCTTTTAAATTTTATCCACCTAAGAATTACCTCATAAATTGCTTCTCCTCCGGTTTTTCGTGTTATCTCAAAATTTGTTGATTCCGGCATTTTAAATGTTCCTATTGCAAACCCAATAGCAGCAAAAATAACAGTAATTATTAGTCCAATAAACGTATAATGCATCATTTTAAGCAAAAAGAAAAATATTAATCCTACAGCTGCTCCTATGGCTGTTCCTATTAACCCTTTTGTTGAAAATATATATAATATTCTTCCTTCTCCTTTGTACTCTCTTGGAATTTCGTGTACTTGCATACTTTTATCCTCCAATTTTAACCTATAATAATACATTATTTATTATATCACAAATAAACAAGTTTTGCACCCTTTTTGTCGAAAAAAATTAAATTTAATATAATTTTAATATATTTGTAATATTTTTGTAATATAAAAAAAGATAGGATTTTATTTTGTAAATCCCATCTTATAATTTTATTCTAATTTTTATTTGACTAGTTGCTATTTATTATTAACAATTTACTAATTTCCACTAGTACTTACAACATTAAATATAAATGTTGCAACTTGTGTTGCTGCTACTACTAGTATTATACCAATTATTAAAGGCATAAACGTTTTTTTGTATTCGTTTTTTTCCTCAACACTACCTAGTATGTATTTTACACCAATTACCATTATTATAATTACAGCAGCAATTACTGCTATGTTTCTAATCCAACCAGCCACTCTTCGTGCTAAACCTAGTGCATCACTAGAATCAACCTCTGCACTTGGAGTAACTTCACTAGGGTTAAGTACTGCTGCAAATACATTGTTTGAAATAGTTGCAAAAGATATTACCAATAATAGTATTGCAATAATTTTAATAATAGTTTGAATAGTTGATTTTTTCATTTTTTATTCCTCCTAAAAAAAATATTTATTTTAAAATTTACTTAAGTTTTAAGTAAAAATATTAAAAACTGATTTATATCTTAGCCTGTTACTATACCATTTCCTATGTTTACAAATATTTTCCATATTGTAAAAGCTCCAAATATGACAATACAACCAATAATAAAAGGCACTAAAGCTTCTTTTATTTGTGCTTTTTCTTCAACAGAACCAATCATAAATTTTATTCCTAAAATTGAAGATACAATTACAGCTATAACAGTTCCTATTGCTATTAAAATATTTGCAATTGTATTTGAAGTGTTTTTCATTTTTTCTTTGTCAAAAATTATTCCTGAACTCGTACTTCCTTTTTCCATAAATTCATCTCCACCAGAAATAATTTGAGAAAGGCCAGAATTTTCAGCATATACTATATTGTCTATAAAAATACTTGTTAATAATACAACAAAAATCATGGTAAAAATAAATTTATTTTTCATAAAATCACCTTCTTTTAGTGTACTGCATTATATACAAGTGATATAATAAATCCTCCTGAAGCAATCATTAATACTCCAATAACATATGGTAATAAAGTTTTCTTGTAACTTGCCTTTTCCTCTACACTTCCAATTATGTATTTAACCCCTATTATCATAATTGATATTACTGCCACAATTATACCAATATTTCTTATATGCCCTAAAACTTTACCAGCTTTACTTTTTATTATATCTCTGTCATAATCAGTTAGTTCACCACCATCATTCAAATTATACTCATCAGGATTAATAGTATAATCATAGTCTTTTTCTTTTGTCCATCCTGTTCCTGTATCCGTCTTTTTTCTTTGGTCATCTGCATTAACCTCGAGTGATACAAATGCTTGGGCAAAAGACATTAATATTATAATAAAAATTGTTAATAATTTTATTTTATTTTTCACTTTTACCACCTACATTCTTTTTATTATTCTACATAAATTAACAAAATCCCTCATTTATATTGTACCTCAAATGTATTTTTTTGTCAAGTACTATCCTATATTCAAAAATACAAATCCTATAAAACATATTTTTGATTCATATTTTTTAACATTTCCAAGTAATTATTCTATTTATAACAAATATTGAAAAACCTATAATACATATCAAAAAGCATTATCTTTTGCTTTCTATATGCATTATAGGTTTAATGCTTTTTTGGCGTAGGTGAGAGGGTTCGAACCTCCGCGCCGATAACTCGACCTAGCAGTTTAGCAAACTGCCCCCTTCACCACTTGGGTACACCTACATTTATTAAAAAATACGTAGAAGATTGTTTGTGGCAATTTTTCTACGTTATTATTGTTTTGGCGGAGAGGGTGGGATTCGAACCCACGGTACGCTCACACGCACGCCAATTTTCAAGACTGGTGCCATAAACCAACTCGACCACCTCTCCAATTATTCTGGCTTTCGTCAGCAACAATACTTATATTAACATATTTAATTTAAGTTTGTCAATAGTTTTTTTTAATTTTTAAAAAAATTTGACATATAATAAAATATTTGACCCCGTAAGTCGCATTACGGGGCTTTTGATATTTTTTAATTCTTAATTAATCCTAATATTCTTTCTAAATCATCATTATTTGTATAATTAATAATAATTTTTCCAGCTCTTTTTCCTGCATCTACTTTTACTTTTGTTCCGAAAAATCCTTGGAAGGTATCTTCTATATCTTTATATATATAATCATATTTTTGAGCAACATTTGTATTGTTTTTCTTATGATGTGCTTTTTTCTCTGCTACTCTAACTGTTTCTCCTCTTTCTATTATTCTAAGAGCTGTTTTTATTTGTTCTTTTGGATCTTGAATTGCAAGCAAAGCTTTACAATGCCCTTCTGTAAGTTTTCCTTCTTTAGCAAGTTCCAAAACTTCTGGACAAAGATTTAAAACTCTTACAGAATTTGCAATTGCACTTCTACTTTTTCCAAGAACTTTTGCAATTTCTTCTTGTGTTAAATGATGATCATCCATTAATGCCCTAATTCCTGCTGCTTTTTCATATGCATTTAAGTCTTCTCTTTGCATATTTTCTATTAAAGAAATTTGTTGGTTTTTCTTTACATCATCTTCTCTAATAATAGCAGGTATTTCTTTTAAACCTGCTTTTTTAGCAGCTCTCCATCTTCTTTCTCCAGCTATTATTGAATAATATCCATCTTTTTCTGTAACAACAATTGGCTGAATAATTCCATACATTTTTATTGATTCTGCAAGCTCTGAAAGAGCTTCTTCATCAAATTTTTTTCTTGCTTGGTCTCTATTTGGTTCTATATCTGTTATTTTTAAATTTTTTAAAACATCATTTTCCTTTTGTTTTTCTTCTTCGGCTATTGGCATTGAAAATAATGCATCCAAGCCCTTTCCCAAACCTGTCATTTTAGCCATAATATCTTCTCCTTTTCTATTTTATCTCATTATATTTTAAAAATTCTCTTGTAAACTTTTCATAACTTCTTGCACCTTTAGATTTTGGGTCATACACTGAAATTGGCATACCAAAACTTGGTGCTTCACTTACTCTTACATTTCTTGGAATAACTGTTTTGTATACTTTATTTTGGAAAAACTTCTTTACTTCTCTTACAACTTGATTTGCTAAATTAGTTCTTATGTCATACATTGTAAGTAAAGCTCCTTCTATATACAAATTTTTGTTTAGGTGTTTTCTAACTAATTCTACAGTATTTAAAAGTTGTCCTAATCCTTCTAACGCAAAATATTCACATTGTACAGGTATTAAAACACTATCTGATGCAGTAAAAGCATTTAATGTAATTAGTCCAAGTGATGGAGGACAATCTATTATAATATAGTCATATTCATCTTTTACTTCATCTAATTTTTCCTTCATTCGTTGTTCTCTAGACATCATAGATACAAGCTGTACTTCAGCTCCTGCTAGATTTATATTTGAAGGAGAAATATCTAAATTTTTAATTGGTGTATCTTGTATTATCTCTTTTGCTTTTACATCTGATATTAATAGATCATATGTAGAAAGTTCTACATTCTTATCAATACCTAAACCACTTGTTGCATTTCCTTGTGGATCTGTGTCTATTAGTAAAACTTTTTTTCCTTTTTTGGCTAAAAGAGTACTTAAATTAACTGCGGTTGTAGTTTTTCCAACTCCACCTTTTTGATTTGCTATTGATACTACTTTTCCCAAATTGCTCCCTCCTTTTGTACATTTTTTTTACATATTTATAATATACAAATATTAATTAGATGTCAAGATTATTTTGCATTTTTATTTTAATTATTATTTATAAAAACATTACATATTTTATGTTTATTAAAGAGTTGATATATATAAATTTATAAATGTTTCTCGGCTCATTTCATATATTAAGGAATTCTACGTAAATTTTTTGGCACCCTTTCACTTAGTCCTCGCTATCGCTCGACGCGAACATTTTCCAAAAAATTTACTTGAATTTCTAAATATATTCCAATCACATTCGAAACATTGATAAATTTATATATATCAACTCTTTATTTATATAATTTTTCATCTCATTTAATAACATACAAAATAAAAATAAAAATTAAATCACTTCGACAAAATTCGACAAACTAAAAACGTACGCTTTTGCTTGCGGGTGTTCGTGTTCCACAGAAATGTTCCACGAATATTAACTGTTGTACCTCACTATTTTAGCATAGTACACAAGTTCATTTTCGTGGAACATTAGGTAATTATTTATTCTTTTTTAAAGGCTCTTTAGAAGGTAAGCCTGCTTTTCTTGGATATAACTTTGGTGTATATTTAATCTTTTTAATTACAATAATATTTCTTTTTATATCTGTATCGGGTAAACAAAATTCATCTTGTAATGAAATTTCTCCGCCTAATTCTTTTATTGCATATTTAGAATTATTTAATTCCTCCTCTACTTCACTACCTTTCATACAAATCATTTTACCATCAATTTTTACAAAAGGTAATAAATATTCAGAAAGTGTAGATAAATTAGCAACAGCTCTTGCAATGGAAATATCATATTTTTCTCTATATAATATATCTTTTCCACAATCTTCTGACCTTGAGTGGATAGTTTCTACATTTTTTAAATTTAATTCTTTTATAACTTCATTTAAAAAATTAATTCTTTTATTCAAAGAATCTAAAAGTGTTATTTTTGTATTAGGCATCATAATAGCAATTGGGATTCCAGGAAACCCAGCTCCTGTTCCTACATCTATTATATTGTCATTTTCTTTTATATATTTTAAAGATGTAAGAGAATCCACAAAATGTTTTAATACAATTTCATTTTCATCTGTAATTGCTGTTAAATTAATTTTTTCATTCCATTCTAATAAAAGCTTCATGTATTTATAAAATTTATCAATTTGCTCTTCTGTTAAATTAATATTAATTTTATTTGCTAATTCTAAAAATCTTTTCTTAAAAATTTCCATATATCCCCCTTTTGATTACAATTCACAATCAAATTGCTAAAAGCCCGCACCAAGTTTATATATTTATTTTTAAAGTAAACTTG
>CAMIVO010000011.1 GCA_946401865.1 uncultured Clostridia bacterium | reverse complement strand
AAATATATAAACTTTAGGCAGGGCTAATTTATAATAAACCGTGAATTGTAACGATGCATTTTATTCAGAATCTTTTAGAATATTGTTTGCAGTCATAATTCCCATATATTCTTCAGGAAGCACTATTTCGTTTATATCTAATTTTTCCAGAATTCTCTTGTGCAATTTATTTCCTGCTTTAGCAATTATACGTTCAACTCCAGATTCCTTAAGAGCTAAACAAGCAATTATACTTACAGAAACATCTTCTCCAATACCTACAACTCCTATATCAAAATCTTTTAAAGGTACACCTTCAAATCCATCAATACTAGTAATATCCATGCATATGGCTTTTGTAACAAAAGCACTTGCTCTTTCTACTAATTTCATATTTTTATCTATAGCTAAAACCTCTATTCCATGTTCAGATAGCTTTTTAGCAATATTCATTCCATAAATACCTAACCCTATAATAACACATTGTTTTCTCATAATTAAATCCTTTCAAATTCATTTTTATCTTTAATAAAAATATTTTCATATTTTTTTGTATTTCATAATTTATTCTTTATAATAAAATCTTTCCAGAAACATATTCAATTTCTTTGTTTTCTTTTTTATCTTGCATAAATAATGAAACTACTGAAATTGGGCCAATTCGACCAATAAACATTAATATCATTAAAATAATTTTCGCAATTATATTTAGAACACTTGGATTGAATACACTTAAACCAGTTGCTGAAAAACTAGATACACACATAAATATATTATCTATTAAATTTATTTTCTGAATTTTTGTTAACACTACAATTTCCAAAAATACAATTGTTATACTTATAAAAATATTTGTTATTGCCTGTTTTATAGTATTTTCATCAATTTTTTTATAGAAACAAATTACATCTTTTTTATTTTCAAAAACAGATTTCATTGTAAGAACTATTACTGCTATAGATGCAATTCTAATTCCACCTGAAGTTGAACCTGGTGCCCCACCTATCATCATAAGTATTGATAAAATAAGTTTTAACATAGGTGAAGTATTATTTAAATTTACTGTAGTAAATCCAGTTGTTCTACATGTTGCAGACATAAATAATGTTTGAAGTAAAGTCAAACTAGGTTCTGAAATTTTTATTAAAACAATTGATATTATATAAATTATAATTGTAGAAATAAGTATTATTTTTGTATGAAATTGCATATGAATAAAACTTTTCTTTTTTAAACAATTAATAATATCTTCTATAACAAAAAATCCTATTCCACCTAAAAGCATTAGACATATAACTACTATATTTATATAAACATCATTTTTGAAAATTATAAAACTTGATGTACCAAATATATCAAAACCAGCATTACAAAATGCGGTTATTGAATGAAATATACTATACCAAATTCCATCTTTAAACCCAAATTTTGGTATAAATGAAAATGCTAAAAAAATACTTCCTATTAATTCTATTAAAACTGTGTATTTTATAACTTCTTTTAGTCTTTGTTTTAATTTACTTTCCTCATTATTATTTATAGATTTTGAAAGTAAAATAGATTCACTTATACTCATTTTCCTATTTCTTAAACTTAATACAAAAGAAATAAACGTTATAAATCCTATTGCTCCAATTTCAGTTGTAATTGCAATTATAATTTGTCCAACAAAGGTATAGTCTGTTGCTAAATTAACAGTTGTTAAGCCATTTACACATGTTGCAGAAACTGCTGTAAAAAAAGCGTCTAAATCTGTTACATTACTATTTCTTGAAAATGGCATAATTAGCATTATAAAACTTATTAAAATTACTAATGCAAAACTTAAAATTGGAATTATATATATACTCTTTTCTCTAAGCATCTTTCGTTCCTTTCACACTTCTAAAACTTTCACATTTTCTTCGCCAACAATTTCCTTAAACACTTTGAATATTTTATAATTTTACACTAAAAAAGTATAAATTGCAACGGGTTATAATTTTTTTATTCTAAAATATTTTGTATATATTAATCAATATAAAAAATCACAAAAGTAACATGACCTTTGTGATTTAACTAAATTATTTCAAATCATTGTGTTATTAGAAAGCTAAATTATTGTCTTCAATTCTATTAAGAAACATTCAATTTTTTCTTAATTTTTTCAATAGCTTGTTTTTTTAATTTTATTTCTTCTTTTAATAAAATGCATATTTTTTTATATGTTTCAGGAGGTATAGTATTAATCTCTATTTTATTATTTTTTGCTTTCTCATATATATCAAAAAAGACATTCTTATTCATTTCACATTCTTCTAATTTATTCACATCTTCCTCCTTGTCCTTTTTTTTGTTGCATTTCCCTACCTGCTTGTTTTTCTTCTTGGGCAGCTACCATAGTTCTATACTTTTCTAATTCTCTCTGTACACAATCATACTCTATTTTCAATTTCTGAAATTCTGTATCATTTGTAGCACGCACTTCTCCTCTTTCTTTAAGTTTTTTCATTTCTCTTTGTAAGAGACGGAAACTATCCAGATATTTTTCAAAAAATTCTTGTTTTTTAAAATATGAAACACCTGAACAAAAATCTTCACTACAGCCAATCCATTTTCCTTCATTATCTTGTTGACAAAAAATATCTTTTAATACAATAGGTACAGCAACAATATCCTCTGATTTAAACATACGGCCATCATCAATTCTGACGCTATTATATGATTTATTTATTCCCTGTACATAATATACTACTTCATCTAATAAATAGCAAGCATTTTGATTTGGATACTTTGTAGATAATTGACTTATTGGAAGCGAATAATTTATAATAGGACTTAATTCACCACTTTCTATCCCTCTTTTTAATTTATCAATTGTTTCTTGAGAGGCTGGTATTTGTGAACGTTGCCATACCTTTCCTATAAAAATATTCTTTTCATATTCTTCTAAATTTCCACTCACTATATCATTAAAATCTGTTAATACATCAGCTGTCCATGTTGGTAAAAATACTCCATCTTCACAAGAAGCATCAATTTGCAAAGAAGCTCCATACCATCCTAACATAGCAGCACTAGGTGGCCAATCCTGCATTGGTTCTTTTAATACCATCTTAGTTTTATTATCTTTATATTCAGCTCCATCAATTTTTAGTAAATCTGTACTAGTAATTGGTATTTGTATATATTTTTCGAATATTTTTAGTGATGTAGAAACACTCAATCCTTTATCATACCCTACATAATATAAACTTGGTAAGTCACATTGTAACATAATATTTTACCCTCTTTCTAAAAGATTTATACTTTTATAGTTTACCATAAATCAGTATTTATGTCAATTTGTTCAAAAATCATATTTCTAAAACTTTCACATTTTCCTCCCCTACAATTTCCTTAAACACCTCAAATATTTGCTCTGTGAGGTAAATTGCACCACACTTTAATTCTTTTTCTCCGGTCCACAGCAATTACTGCAATATTATTCATTTCTCCTGTAAAATATTTTAAAGCACCTCTTAGTTTCTTTTTACTAGGTTCATCTAGATTTGTTATATTAATTTTTAAAACTTTTCTTTTTTTAGGTCCAAAATTTGTAATTGAATTTGCAATTATAGTTGCTTTTTCTTCATCTCTTAGACTTAATCTTCCTTTAATTAGAACAATATTTTCTTCTACTAAACTCTCTTTTGCAGATAAATAAGCATTTTCAAAAGTTATAACTTCTACTTGTCCATATAAATCTTCAATGGTAATAAAAGCCATAATTTTGTTGGTTTTTGTAAATTTTTTCTTTATTGAAGTTATTATTCCTGCAAATATAACCTCTTGTCCATCTTTAAATTTTTCAACTTCATTTTGATCTACAATTTGTTGTTCAAATCCTTGTATTAAATTTTCTTCTTGCTCAGATGATGAATTTGTATTAAGTTGCATTATATCTTTACTTGAAATTGTAGTTTGCTTTTCTATTTCTTCTTTTAATTTTTCTAAAGGATGACCAGATAAATATATACCAAGCATTTCCTTTTCTTGTGATAATAATTCTTTTTCTGAAAATTCTTCTTTAGTTATATATTGATATTTTACGTCATTTAAACTATCCTTCTCAGTAGACATTGAGCTTATATCAAACATTGAAAATTGACCTTCTAGACCTTTTTTCTTTGAACTTTGAATTGTATCAATTATAGTTTCAAAAGACGCCAATAATGTGCTTCTACTTTGTTCAAATGAATCAAATGCTCCTGATTTTATTAAACTTTCTATGCATTTTTTGTTTACGCCTTTTTCTTCTATTCTTTCGCAAAAATCTGTAAAACTCTTAAATATTCCGTTTTCTTCTCTTTCTTTAACAATAGCTTCAACTGGAGCTATTCCAACATTTTTAATGCTTCCTAAACCAAAGCGAATATTTCCTTTTTCATTGTCTTCTCTATCTACTGTAAATTTTAAACTACTAATATTTATATCTGGCTTTAAAATATTTATATTCAAACTTTTACATTCATCAATATAAATAGGAACTTTATCTAAATTTCCTAAATAACTATTAAGCATTGCTGCCATGAATTCCGCAGGATAATATGCTTTTAAATATGCAGTTTGGTATGAAAGTACAGCATAACAAGCAGCATGAGATTTATTAAATGCATATTTTGCAAATTCAGCCATTTCGTCAAATATCTTATTTGCAGATTGTTCATCAATGCCGTTTCTCACACATCCAGGTACTTCAATATTACCATTTTCATCTACTTGTCCATGTATAAAAACTTCTCTTTCTTTTGCCATAACATCAAGTTTTTTCTTACCCATTGCACGACGAACTAAATCTGCTCTACCTAAAGAATATCCTGCTAAATCTCTTACTATTTGCATAACTTGTTCTTGGTAAACCATACAACCATATGTTACATTTAAAATTGGCTCTAGACTTGGATGTGTGTATTCATTATGACCTGGATTAAGTTTACCCCTTACATAACGTGGAATTTGATCCATTGGTCCTGGTCTATATAAAGAAACCCCTGCAATTAAATCTTCTAAGCAATCTGGTTTAAGTTCTTGCATAAAGTTTTTCATACCTTGACTTTCAAATTGGAATACACCAATAGTTTTTCCCTCTTGCCATAATTTATATACCTTTGGGTCATTCATTTCTTGGTCAAATTTTACATCTATTCCTAAATCGTTTTTTACCATTGTTTTGGTGTCTTTAATAACTGTTAATGTTCTAAGACCTAGAAAATCCATTTTAAGAAGACCTAGTTCTTCAAGTGTTGTCATAACAAATTGAGTGGCGTTTTGTCCATCTCTTACATATAAAGGAACATAATTATCTACTGGTTCCTTTGTAATAACAACTCCGGCATGCATGTGTTGAGGTGTTTTTTGGCATTCCTTCTAATGCCATAGAAACATCTAAAAGTTTTTTTATTTTTTCATCATTTTCATATAAATTTCTGAGTTCTATATTTTGTTCTATTGCTTTTTTTATAGTAATATGAATTTCATTTGGAATCATTTTAGCGATTTTATCTGTTTCTTGTAAAGATATATCTAGTGCTCTTCCTACATTTCTAATTGCATTTTTAGCAGCTAAAGTTCCAAATGTGATTATTTGTGAAACATGATCGTGTCCGTATTTTTGACAAACATAGTCTATAATTTCCTGTCTTTGTTCATCACTAAAATCAACGTCGAAATCTGGCATACTAATTCTTTCAGGGTTTAGAAATCTTTCGAAAAGAAGATTATATTTCATAGGATCTATATCTGTTATTTCTATTGCATATGCTAAAATTGAACCAGCTCCTGAACCACGCCCTGGTCCAACTGGAATATCATGTGTTTTTGCATAATGAATATAATCCCATACAATAAGATAATAATCTACATATCCCATCTTTTTTATAATTCCGAGTTCATACTCTGCTCTATCTATGTATTCTTTAGGAATATTTTCGCCATATCTCTTTTTTAAACCATCTCTACAAAGTTTTTCAAGATAATCATAATGTGAATTAAATTCTGCAGGTACATCATAATTTGGAAGTATTGTGTGTCCAAATTCAAATTCCACATTACATTTTTCAGCTATTTTAACAGTATTTTCAATAGCATCTGGAAATGCTTTAAAATATTCTATCATTTCTTGAGGAGATTTAACATAAAGTTCTTCTGTGTCAAACTTCATTCTATCTTCATCACTCATTCTTTTTCCTGTTTGAATACAAAGTAAAACTTCGTGATTATAAGCATCTTCTCTTTTTAAATAATGAGCATCATTTGTTGCAACAAGTGAAATATCTAATTTTCTTGCAAGTTGAATAAGTCTTTGATTTGCTAAAACCTGTTCTTTTATTCCGTTATTTTGAATTTCTATATAATAATCTTCACCAAAAACTTTTTTATGCCATAATGCAACTTCTTCAGCTTTCTCATTTTGACCATTTAATAAGGCTTGATTTACTTCTCCAGCTAGACAAGCACTTAAACAAATAAGTCCTTCACTATACTTTTCTAGTATTTCACGATCTATTCTTGGTTTATAGTAATATCCATCTATAAAACCTAAAGATACAAGTTTGCTTAGATTTTTATACCCTTGGTTATTTTTTGCAAGTAAAATTAAGTGATAGTTTTTATTGTCTATATTAGGCTCTTTATCTAATCTTGAGCGTGGAGCAACATATACTTCACATCCTATAATTGGTTTTATTCCTTCTTTTTTACATGCTTTATAAAAATCTATAACACCATACATAACTCCATGATCTGTTAAGGCCATTGCGTCCATTCCAAGCTCTTTTGCACGAACTGGTAAATCTTTTATTCTATTTGCGCCATCTAATAAGCTATATTCGCTATGTATATGTAAATGAACAAACTGTCCCATAATTTCACCTCTTTTATTGGTACTATTCTATACTAGAAAATAAAAAAATGCAAGTCACGACCTGCATTTTTAGTATTTTTTAGTATATTAAGTTAATACTAAAGAGGTTTGTCTAGAATCCTCTCTTCTATCAAATTTACATATTGTTACACTCTATCTTCATCAACTATTGGGGGATTACCCTTATTTATAGGACTCACAGGTATTGGGGGATTACCCTTATTTATAGGACTCACAGGTATTGTGGTATTATCTTTTTTTATAGGATTCACACCATATATTTTCCCAATTCCTAATCGTTTTCCCTCGTTATCCTTATTATCGGCAACAGATTTTAGTTCTTCTATAATATCTTCTAAGTTTAATAGAGATCCTGAGAATTTCTTTGAAAATTCATCATAAGAATTAAAATCATAATTTAATAAAAATTGTTGAACTGTTGACTTCTCAAATCTCAAAAAATCTTTACTATCAATAGGATTACCATCTGCTCTATCTAATAAATTGTAATTTTCATTTGTAGTTTTCATAATATAAATTAGATACTTTAATCCTATTGCTATTGTTGCTATTGTAGAATCATCTCTTATTGAAGTGGCTTCTGTTTTTTCTTTTTTATATGTTGATATATCTCGAAAACCATATGGGTATAAAAAAGCTAATGCTTCTTGTCCTTTATATAACTTTTTTTCATCTTCATCATCTTGATCAGGAGATTCGCCTACATAAGTAAAATATTCACATTTAAGTTCACCAGTTTGGCTATCCATCCAAAATTTGTATATTGATTTTAGTTTATTTGGGGATTCTAATACTTCTTTAGATTTGATAAAATATCTATTACGGTCATATTCAAGATCAGGAACTTCTGTAAATTTTAGCACCTTTCCTTCAGCTAATAATTTTAAAAATTTTGCAATTGTAACACTGAAATACATTATAATTTACCTCTTTCTTCATTATATTTCATATTGATATAATATATCTGTAAATTTTTTTGCTGCATTTTTGGAAATTGGAATGGAAATTGGAAAAGAGAACCGTCCCAATTTCCAATTTCCAATTTATTCTTCTTCTGGAGCTCCAACTGGACAAGTACCTCCACAAGTTCCGCATGAAATACATAGGTCTTTATCTATTTCAGCTTTTCCATCTTCTCCAATTTTAATACATCCAACTGGACATGCATCTACACATGCTCCGCATCCAATACATGCTTCATTGTTAATTTTGTATGCCATATTTCTCACCTCCTTAAATTAATCTTTTTTTGCATTTAAATCTTCTTCTTCTAGCCTTTGCAATTCATCTAATTCTGCTTTATTTAATTGTTCTTCTTCATCAATTGCTTCTTTTTCAGAATCTTTTATAATTTTAATTTCAGATACTTGGTATTTTTTATGGTTATAATCTTCGCCGTTTTTTATTTTAACTTTTACTCTTTCTGCAAGTGTTTCTACCTGTTCTATTTCTCCAACTCCATCTGGAGTATTAACTATTGCTCCAACATGTGGAAGTCTTTTTAGTTTTTCTTGATAAACCTCATCTTCGTATTTTAGACAACACATTAATCTTCCGCAACAACCTGAAATTTTAGATGGATTTAATGATAAATTTTGATCTTTTGCCATTTTTATAGAAACTGTTTCAAAATCACTTAAAAATGAACAACAACATAATTGCCTACCACAAACTCCGTTTCCTCCAAGACGTTTTATTTCATCTCTAACTCCAATTTGTCTTAATTCAATTCTAGTTTTGTATTCAGCTGCAAGTTCTTTAACAAGTTCTCTAAAATCCACTCTTCCATCTGCTGTAAAGTAAAATAAAATTTTTGAATTATTAAATTTAAATTCTACATCAGTTAAATTCATTTTAAGATTTAGTTCTTTAATTTTTTTATTACAGTATTCAAAAGCTTCTTTTTCTTTTTTCTTGCAATCTTCATAATGATTTTTATCCTTAAAATTTGCAAGTCTTATAACTTTTTTTAATTCTTTTGGAATTTTACTTTCTTCTAAAGATCTATTTGGAATTGATACAGTTCCAATTTCTTCACCATCTTCTGTATCAACAATTACTAAGTCATCTTTTTTTAATATTAAATACTGTGGATTAAAGAAATATATCTTTCCAAGCTTTCTAAACCTTATACCTACTATATTTTTCAATGTAGCTCCTCCCATATTGTTATAATTAAATTATCTATTGTCATATTATAATTACTATTTGCAATTAATCTTTTTTTGGTTTCTTCTACTATATTAATTGTATTAATATACCTTATGTCATTTTTAGCTTTTTTATATAAAATAATATTAATATATTCTAATATATCAAATTTATCTTCTTGTGATTTATAAATTATTTCTGCTGTATTTAAAACATCTATTAAACTTATATTTTCAATATTATTAAATATCTTATCAATGGCTGTATATAGTTCTTGCTTATCTTTTAAAAGAATTGCTTTTCCAATACTACCATTTGCAGCTTCAATAATATTTTCTGGTATATTTTCTTGAGGAAAACTTTCTTTTAAAAAACTATTAATATCTTTTTGTGCAATATCTTCAAATTTTATTGTAATACATCTAGATTTAATTGTACTTAAAAAATTAGATTCATTTGAACCAACTAAAATTATGGTAACAAATTCTGGTGGTTCTTCTAATGTTTTTAATAAACAGTTTTGTGCTTCTTTTGTCATTAAATCTGCATCATCTATAATATATACTTTTTTTTCTGATATAATAGGAGCTTCAGATACTTTTGCTTGCATTTGCCTTATTTGATCAATTTTAACATTTGCTCCTTCTGGTATTATTTCTGAAAAGTCTGGATTGTTACCAGAATCAAACTCTATACATGATTTGCATTTATTACAATACTTTTCATTTGAATTACATAAAATCATTTTTGCAAATTCTCGTGCAATTATTTTTTTACCAATACCAGAGGTTCCAACAAATAAATAGCTATGAGAGCATTTATTTGATTTAATTGAATTTAATAGCTCTTGTTTTACTTTTTCATTTCCAATAATGCCATCAAACAAATTCTCTCCCTCCTTTAACACGGTAAGACAAAGTTTTTCATTTGTTTTCTATTTTGCCGAATAAGTTAAGTGGCCAAATACGTATCCAAACCTTACTTTCAATCTTTTCAAGTGGAATACATCCAAAACATCTAGAATCTGTACTTTGAGATCTATTGTCTCCCATAACAAATACTGTATTTTGAGGAACAACTACATCTGTACAATATCCTCTACCATTATCTGTAACAACTCCTGGTTGTAGATAACTTTCAGTGAACTCTTTGTCATTTATAAATACTTTACCATCTGAAATGACAATATGATCACCTGGAAGTCCAATTACTCTTTTTATATAACTTACTTTATTAATTTCTAGAACATTATGTGTAAATTTACCTAATAAACTAGTAGGTTCCTTTTCATATCTTGCAACTATATTCTTTTTTAACTCCTCTTCTGTTAGAACTGAAGTAGAAGGAGCCTCAAAGGTTATAATATCACCTTTTTCAGGCATTTTCTTTACTGTTCTACTCCATCTATTTAGCCATAATCTTTGATCCTCTTTTAAAGTTGGGTACATTGAAGGTTGTTTCACTATTGTTGGAGTTCCTATAAAATACCTAAAAAGAATTGCTATTATAAGTGCAATTACTATACAAACTACCCATTCTAATGCATCTTTGAATCTATTTATTTTTTCTTCTTCCATTGTTAATTTTATCCTTTCAAAATCTTAAATTGCTTTATCTATATTTGGCACAACTTGTTTTTTTCTTGAAACAACACCTTCTAAATAAGCTGTATTATTTTCTAATTTGATATTAAATGCTTTTTCAGCAATTTCAGTTTTTCCAAGTACTATAATTTGAGAATTGTTTTCTATTATGTCTGTAATCATAAATACAAATAAATCAACTGAATTTGACTGCATAAAGCTATTCATTGCATTTTCAATTTCAGCTTTACCTTTCATAACCTCTTCAATTGACGCAGTATTTACCTGTGCTACTTGATATTTAACACCATTTGTTGTAAATGGTTTTGAATCAATATTTATTAATTGTTCTGGTGTAAAATCACTTAAATCTGTTCCAGCTTTTAATAGCTCTAAACCATATGTATTTAGATCAACTTCAGCAATGCTTGCAAGTTCATTTGCAACTTCTATATCTTTTGGAGTACAAGTTGGTGATTTTAAAAGTAATGTATCAGAAATTATCGCGCTAAGCATTAATCCAGCTGTTATTTTATCAATTTGAATACCGCTTACTTTAAACATTTCTCTTAAAATTGTAGCTGTACATCCAACAGGCATAGCTAAATAGAATAATGGCTCATGAGTTTCAAAGTTTGCAATTTTATGATGATCAACAACTCTAATTATTTTTGCATTTTCTATTCCTTTTACAGATTGAGAAAATTCATTATGATCAACCATCATAACAGGTGTTCCTTCTTCTATTTCTTCTAATAATTCTGGCTCTTTTACTCCAAAATAGTCTAATGCATATTTTGTTTCTTTATTTATGTTTCCTAATCTATAAGCTTTAACATTATAAACTCCAAGTGTTTTTTCTAAGCCCTCTAATATTAAGCTTGATAATATTGTATCTGTGTCTGGATTTTTGTGTCCAAAAATTTTTACTTCGTTCATTTTCTTTGTCCTTTCTAATTAATTTATAACGAATTAATTATAACAATATTTTATTATTTTTTCAACTTTTTTTTATTAAATTCCTAATTCTTCATCAGAAATAATATCATCCTCTTCTTTTTCAATCTGAATATCCTCTAATTTAAATAATCTTCTTAAAATAGAAAATGGAAATGAATGTATCTGCATATTATAATTTGAAACCGATTCAGTATAATCTGTTCGATTTTTTAATAAAGTTCTTTCTGATATTTCAAGTTGTTCTAAAAGTCTCATAATTGCAGTGTTTGCTTTTAAATCAGGATAACTTTCCACTATAGTTTTAAAATCTGATGCATTCTTTACTTTAATTAATTTTGTGTTAGTACTTCTTGCACTTGCAAAATTGTTCATTACATCATTCTCATGAATTATATATTTATCTACAACTCTATTAGCTTTATTTACTAGACTATCACGCATTTTCTTTACAGATTCAATATCTGCAATTAATTTTGGAATTTTTGCCTTTATCTGTTGAATCTTATTATAAGACGAAATAATACTTATTGCAACAGCTAAAGCAGCACCAAGAATAAATATTAGTTTATTATATTTAGTATCTATTCCATTCTCATCTGCCATAATAGCAAATATACATAGTATTACAAAACAAGATGCAATTAGTGTTATACCAAATTTTAGAATTTTCCAAAACAAACTATTTTTAAATTCATTCTCCATTCTCTTACTCACACCTTTCTAATTCATCACAAATTTGCTCTTTATCCATTTTTTGACCTATAAACACAAGTTTTGTAACTCTGTCTCCCACTTCTTCATCCCAATCTTTTAATATTTCTGGGTTTTGTTTTATCATTTGATCAAGCTCCTCTTTTGGTGCTGTAGCAAGCCAATATCCTGCCTCTGAAAGTGAAAGTTGTTTTCCTGCTTGTTCAAACAAATAACTCATTTCATCATCTTGCTTAAACCAAACTAAACCTTTACATCTAATAACATTTTTTGGAAGATTTTTTGCAAACTCGTCAAATTTTGCTTCATCTACTGGTTTTCTTGAAGTGTATACAAATGTTGAAATTCCGTATTCTTCTGCCTCTCCTTCATCATTGTGATGATGGTGGTGATGATGATGTTCATCTTCATCTTCATCTTTTTCAATTTCTTTAATCCAACCTGCTGAATTTGCAACTTTTTCAAAATCAAAATTATTTGTATCTATAATTTCTTTAACATCAACTTTTGCATAATTTGTTTCAATTATTTTTGCACTAGGTTGAAGTTCACGAATTATTAATTTTATTCTTTTTAAATCTTCTGGGTCAATTTCATCTACTTTGTTTAATACAATTGTGTTACAAAATTCTATTTGTTGAATTAGAAGATTTTCTATATCTTCTTCCTCAATATCCTCTTTTACTAAATATTCTCCACATCCAAATTCTGTGGCAAGTCTTAAAGCATCTACAACAGTAACAACATTATCTAGTCTACAAATTTTAGGTAATCCATATTGTTCAGTAGATTCTGATAGTATTGTTATTGTTTGAGCAATTGGCATTGGTTCACATATTCCACTTGCCTCTATTAAAATATAATCAAATTTTCTTGTTTTTAGAATATCAACAATTTGATTCATTAAATCTTCTTTTAATGTACAACAAATACATCCATTTGATAAAGGAACCACATTTCCCTTATCCTCTTCTTTAATAAATCCACCATCTTTTATTAATTTTTCGTCAATATTGACTTCTCCGATATCATTTACAATTACAGCTACTTTATATCCTTCTTGATTATTTAATACATGATTTAAAAGAGTAGTTTTTCCTGCTCCTAAATATCCTGTTAATACTGTAATTGGTACTATTTTATGTTCCATTTTTTCACCCTTTCTTTAATTAATATTTCTGTAAAATAATTATTATTTATAATCTATCTATCAAGTAACGACAACTGCATTCCAATTGATTCACAAAATCCATCACAATTGTCTTTACTAAGACTCCCAATCTCCAAGTTCAAGCCATATTTAAACATACTTTCCTTTATTAAGTTACAACGTTTTTTAAGATTTTCCAAATCATAGGGAAAGTTGTAATTACATTCTTTTTTTGCGTTATCAAAAGCATCTTTATTAAGTGTTTGAATCTTTTCATCAGATGTTAAAAAGATTTCTTCTATAAAAGCATTTCTAGTGTCTCGAAAAAAATTCCTTAAATTTGTTATGCAATAATTATACCATTCTCCATCTATTTTAATCTGATTCCAATAATGCATTTTGGATTTAACAACTCGGTTTTTAATGTTAATGGCATCTAATAGCAAGCTTAAAGAAAGAGCCATTGCTTCACATACTCCAATTCCATGTTGTAATATCCCTTTAATTGAATGAGTTAATTTAAAATGATATGATTTTTCTTCATCTGATAAACGCTTATATTCTTCTGAATCCATATCTCCTCTATAATCATATGACATATTGCAACTAAGTAAAATACTAATTATAAGTAATTTGTCAAATTCTGAGATACTATTTGGTATCATTTTTTTTATCATTTTAATCTTATTACTTATTTCTATCATTTCCTCACTGGAATAATATTGGTTACTATCTTCTTTTTTAAAACAATAAATATTATCTTCTTTTGGTTTGGTATCTATTTCTAACAAATCTTCAATCTTAGATATTTCTATGCAAATTCTTGTATTTATAAATTCGCCGCTTTCAAAATTTATATCATCCTCCTTGTTTGTTACTATAATAATGCCATCAAATGAGCAATTTTTGAAGGTACATTCTCTAAATGCAATTTTTGGTTTGTTATTTCCTTTGAACACCATATTTGAAAAACTATAGCCTGAAAACTCAATACTGTCTATTGTTTTAAGTAATAAATTTACATCATGTTGACTTAAATCAGTATCTGATTGAAGTGATATATTCTTAATTATCTTAAAATCTTCAATAGTTAACTCCTTTTTTCCTAAATGTTTTTCAAAATCATTTTGTAAATTTTGATTATCAAATTTTATAAATTCACTCATAAATATTATCTCACTTTTTCATTCTTCTAATTAATCAACAACTTTTTATCTAAAAAAGAAAAATCAATATTAGTATTTTCAAATTGTTTTAAATACTCTGTTCTATCTTGAACTTTACTGCCATCAAGATTTAATAATTTTAATTTGGATAATTTATTATAATTAATTATTTCATTTATAGTAATATCTTGTAAATATAGATATTCTAGATTAATAAAATTATCTATTTTATTTAAATTTTCAATAGTTTCATTAACAAATCTGATAGTTATTAGATTCAAATGTAAAATATCATTTATATCTATTTTTCCGGAATTTATTAGATACAATCTTTTTATACTTTTATTAAATATGCTTGCATTTTCTATATTACAATTCTCTAATTTAAGAACTTCAATATTTTTTAACATAATACTTGTATTAAAAATACAATTTATGAACCATATCTCTTTTAGATTTTCACAGGTATTTAATCTCACTATAAAATCATCCTGTATAATGAAGTTTTTTAAAATTACACTATATATTTTTTCATTATCAGTAATTAAATCTAAATCTATCTCTTGTTCCCTGCCAAAAAAATCAAATCTATTAAGCGTTATTTCCGTCATATATTTCCTCCAAAAAATTAAATGGGATTTAAGCTCATATATTATTTCGAAACAGAATTATATACTATTCTTCCTCCAACAATAGTATACATAACTTTTCCTTTCATCTTTTCATCTATAAAAGGAGAGTTTTTTGATTTAGATACAACCATATCTTTTGTATAAATATATTCTTTATTTGGATCGAATATAGTTAAATCTGCATCATATCCTGCTTCTATTGCACCTTTTGTATTTAAGCCTAAAAGTTCAGCTGGTCTATATGATGTAACTCTAACTAAATCATCATATGTTAAAGCTCCAGTATCAATTAAATTCATAATTTCACATGATAAAGCTGTTTCAAATCCTATAATTCCATTTGGAGCTGTAGCTAATCCTTTTGCTTTTTCTTCCTCAGCATGAGGTGCATGGTCTGTGATTATAGCATCTATTGTTCCTTCTTTTAAGCCCTCTATAATAGAAAGTCTATCTCTTTCTGTTCTTAAAGGTGGGTTCATTTTTGCATTAACACCTTTTTCTAGAACTTTTTCAACTGTTAAAGAAAAATAATGTGGGCAAGTTTCGCAAGTAACATTTACTCCTCTTTTTTTAGCATCTCTTATCATATTTTTAGAGGTTGTTGTACTTATATGACAAATATGAGCATGAATATTATTTGTTTCTGCTAAAACTATATCACGAGCTGCCATTATCTCTTCTGCTTCTGGAAGTACTCCTTCAACTCCTAATTGTTCTGCTATTGGTCCTGCATTAATTGCACCACTTGCAACAGATTTTTCTTCACAATGTGCTGATGTAAAAGAACCAACTTCATTTGCCTTTATCATTCCTTCTCTCATAACTCTAGAATTTACAACTGGAATACCATCATCTGAAAATGCAATTGCTCCTGCATCTTTCATAGCTTTAAAATCAACTAGTTCTTCACCTTTTTCACCTTTTGTTATTGAAGAAAATGGGAAAATATTACATAAGTTTGCTTCTTTTCCTTTTTCTATAACATATTTTAAAGTTTCTACATTGTCTGGAACAGGTTTTGTATTTGGCATTGGGCAAATTGTTGTAAATCCACCAGCAACTGCACTTTTAGCTCCTGTTAATATTGTTTCTTTATGTTCAAAACCAGGTTCACGTAAATGGCAGTGCATGTCTATCATTCCTGGAATTATAATTAACCCATTACAATTAATTTCTTTATCTGCAATATCATTTAAGTTTTCTTGAACTTTAGATATTTTATCATTTTCAATAAGTATGTCCATTACTCCATCTAGCTTGTTTTTATGATCAATTACTCTTGCATTTTTTAGTAAAATTTTCATAATTTAAATCTCCTTTACATTTTTTTATTATTATATATTTTTTTTTCTATAATTGCAAGTAATTTTAAAATAAAGAGATACCTAATAAGATATCTCTTTATTTATTATTCAAAATATGCGGCAAAAAGCGGATAGATTTTCATTTTAGTTAAGTTTGTATATATTTTCATTAATTCGCTGTTTGGTAAGTAATTAAAATCTACACTGTTTGTTGTATTTACATCATCAATATTTATGTTTGATGAATTTTTAATTTCCATATTCAATGTAACTTTTCCAATATCAGGAATATTGTCTATAATTATATCAACTTTTGCAGTTTTGTCATCTTTTTTCTCAACTGTAATTGAACCATTAAATGCTTCAGCTGTAACTTTTAATCCATCTTTTTTTGTTTTTATCTCAACTGAAAATTCATAAGTATTGTTATTTACTTTATTTATAACCATCTTTGCTTCATTGTCTTCTGAAATACTAACTTTATATTCTAATTTTTGAATTTCACTTGAAAATAATTTATTATATAATGAAATTTCAATAGTTACTGTATTTATATCAATTTCCTTTTCAACTGCTTCAAATAAATCTGGCAAATTCTTTATTATATTATTGTATTCTTCTTTAGCTTTTACTGGATTCTTAAAAGAATTTATGTATTCTTCATTATCTCTTAATTCTGTAAATATATTTGTGCAAAGTGTTTTAAACTCTGCAAAAGTAAGTTTCATAGTGTTTTTAACTAATCCATCAGTATTTTCTTTATAAAAATATTCTTCTTTTAAATTATTTATTAGTGTTTCTTTTGTAATTTCTTTTGCCTTTGTTGGATTTACTAAATCCAAATCATCATTTTCTGTTTTTAAACTGTCATTAATTGAAAAATTTTTATCTGTTTTAACTCTAAAATATTTGTCGTATAAATCTTGTACAAATAAATATATATTGTTGTCCCCTTCTTTATATACTGCTTTAGCTTGAAGTAGTTTTTCATTTTGATAATCTATATCTGCTCCAACCATAGCCTTTTTTAAATCTGTTTGTACATTTAAAGTGATTTTTCCATTATTTATGATATTTGCATATTCAGCTATTTCTTCATTTGTTGTTTCTATTTTTCCACTTAAAGCAACTGTAGTATTAAATTGTGTAAATTCTTTAACTTTTTCAACATTTGCAGTATCCATATATGCACTTATACTACTTATAAAAACATTTTTTGGTGCTGTGATTTTCAAATAATAAAATGCTCCTCCAGCAAGTAATGCTATAATAAGTATAATACATATTGCAATAACTAAACCTTTTTTACTTTTCTTGTTTTCCATTAATTTTTTCCTCCTTTTTTTTTCTTAAATAATTATAATATATGTTATATAACATGTCAACAAAATTTTGTCATATTGACATTATTTTTTTAATATATTATTATAGAATAGAAATTTAAAAAAGGACTGCTTTTATATATGAAAAAGAAAAAAATTTTATTTTATAGTATTTTTATAATTGCTTTTCTAGTGTTTATATTAGTTAGCACACTTGTTTATAAGGATATTATGCCAATTGTTTATTCAAAAAGTTGTATGGAAAATGAATGTAATTTTACTCCATATTCTCCTTTTTCAATTAATAAAATCGTATATTTTAGTACAGCAAATGCAGAAACTTCTGTTAACCAGAATTCGTCTTTTACTATAAACAATCTCTACCAAATTACTGATATTGCTATTTTTATTAATAATAATTCAGATGGAAATTATACAAATGAAAATACATTAAAAAAAGTAACTTTATCTGATATTAATTATACTTTAAAACCAAATATAGGAGAACCAAGTTTGTATTACAAAAATCTAAATGATTTTGCTAAAAATTCATTTGATATAAATAATAAAATTGGACAAGTAATTGAATTTGAAACAACTTCAGAAGACGAAATTGATTATAGTATGCCAGTTTTATATAATAATTCCGCAAATCCTATTACATTAAGCTATGTAAATTCTAATATTATAAATAATTTTACATTATCTGATGATATTTCAAATTTGTCTTATGACGGTAATCTTCTAAAAAAATGCAATATTACATTAAACTCAATTTCTTGTAAAATTGCATTTAATATGATTATTGAAAATAATTTAGAAGAAATCTATACTTGCCCTGTGGTTTTAAATATCCCTCTATCTACTGAAAATTCTACGATTTATGACGGAACATTGACTCTTAATGATAAAGTGGATTATAAATTTATAAAAAATAATTAACACTAAATACATAACAAGAGTAAATCTTATTTTTTTCAATCCCTTGGTGTCGAAATCTTTATGTACCTGTAATTTTTCTTGCGAAAAATTCAGCTACAATGTCGATTTCTCCAATCGCCCTTCGCTTCGCTCCGGTTGGGCGACTTACGCGGGATTTCAAAATAATAAGATTTACTCTTTTTTACGTTTTATTATTTTATTTATATCACATATAAAACAATGCAAAGAAATTGTAACAAACTTCCTGCAAAAATAAATAAATGGAAAATTGAATGCATATATTTTTTCTTTTTTCCGACACCATAAAATATTGCACCTATTGTATATACAATTCCACCACTTAATAACAATGAAAAGCCTGTCCATCCAAGTGCCTTAATTACAACGTTTATTCTAAATATTATGCACCAACCCATTATTAAATAACATATCATTGAAAAAACTTTAAAATTTTTTAAATCTATTGCATTTAATACAATTCCTAATATAGCTAAACTCCAAATAATTCCGAAAATACTCCAGCCAAGAGCTATGCTATATTCTCTTAAAGTACATAGAGCAAATGGTGTATAAGAACCTGCAATTAATAAAAATATTGAACAATGATCTAATACTTGAAATACCTTTTTAGCTTTTGTATTAGGTCTTAAACCATGATATATACTACTCATAGTATATAATAAAATCATTGTTATTCCATATATAATACTTGATATAACCCCATAACCATTGTGATGAATTGCAGAAAATATTATACATAATACAAGTGCGACAACACCTAATGCTCCGCCAACAATGTGTGAAGTCATATTAAATATTTCTTCACCTTTTGTATATATTGGAAGTTTTCTGTCTGCTAGTTTAGTTCTTTTCATATAAAACCCTCTCTTTCGTGCAAATAATATATGTAGTTTCATAAACTATATCATATAGTCTATAAAAATGCAAGCTATTTTTAATTTAAAATATTATTTTTAAATCAATAATATAAAAATTTATTTCACATCTCGGCTCCTTACATATATAAACAAAATCTAATAAAGTTTATGGAACCTTTTTCACTTAGTCCTCGCTTCGCTCGACGCGAACATTATTCCATAAACTTTATCGATTTTGTAATTATATATTTCAGTCACATTCGATGTTACATATTTTTTTATATTATTGATTTTATAACTATTTTTTTAGTAAAACTATCTTGCATTCACTCCCACTACTCCTCCAAAAATTCCACCTATTAAACCAACAATAATCATAATAACAGAAAGCCAATTTATAGCAAAATTAGAGCCTATTATGCTTGAAATTAAATATAAAAGTAATATGTAACTTGAACCAATTATACCTCCAGATATTAGACCATTTTTATGTAGTTTTCTTGTTCCAATCGAACTTCCAATTAATATACTAATTCCTGTTATTGTAATAATAACAGGTTTAATTGTTTCTTCTGATAAGTTTGTATAAACAAGTAAAATTGAAAAAATTGTTAACATACATATTGTAAATAAAAATGAAATTAACACCCCTCTTATAATACACATTGATTGTTTCTCACTCTTCAAAAAATTCATAATCTTCCATTCCCTTCAAAAAATAATTTCATAAAAAAGAACTTAGATGTTTAATCTAAGTTCTTTTAATATATATTCAAATTCATTTTATTTAGTACAGTTTATTATTTTTTGTTTATTTAGTAGATAAATTATTTGTTTCTTACAGGTACTTTTTCTTTTTTAGCCACTTCTTCTGCTCTAGATCCTGCTGGAGTAATTATCACCAAGTTAGGGCAGGTTTTGGAATCTGCAAGGCCATCTTCTATACTAGTTGCTGAGGCAGGTATATATGCTTCTTCAAGTGCTCCACAGTCATAGAATAAGTTACCTTTTATTGTTATCAACCCTTCACTAAAATAAACTGATTTAAGTTTAAGACAACTTTGAAAAGCCATACTACCCACAAATGTAATACCATTTCCTAATTCGATTTCTTCAAGTTCAATACAATTAAGAAATGCACATGATCCAATGCTTGTCACTGTATCAGGAATTACAATTTTTTTACATTTTAAATTATAGAATGCATTTTTCTTAATTTTTCCAACTGTAACACCATTTATTTGACTAGGAACTATTATTTCTTCTGCATCAGATTCAACACCTGTTATACAAAAAACTCCATCCTCAACGAGTCCATTAAACTTAGTTTCTTTTGTACTATTAGTTGTTTTGCTATTTACATTATTATTTTTGTCAACATCTTTATTGTTATTATTTGTTGAACTATTACTTCCACTTTCTATTGTTTGTGTATTTTGTGATACTGTTCTTTCATTATTTGTTGTTTTTTTTCTTAAAAATACAACTACAGCAATAATAATTGCAATTATAATAACTGCTATTATAATTATTTTCTTTTTCATAAACTCTTTTCTCCAATCTATTTTTATAGAATTATTTGTTTCTTACAGGAAGTCCTGCATTTTTTGCAACTTCTTCTGCTTTTGAACCTGCTGGTGTTACTACTGTCATATTAGGACAGTCTTCTGGAAATGCAATTCTTATTACTTTTGTTACAGTAGCAGGGATATATACATCACCAAGCTTATCATTACCGCTAAAAGGATCTCCTTCAAATTCAGTCATTCCTTCTGGAAAAGTTACTGTTAATAAATTAGTACATGCTTGGAATGCACTTTGACCAATTGAAAGTAAACCTTTTCCAAGATCTATTCTTTCAAGATTTTTACATCCCAAAAATGCTCCTGCTCCTATATATGTAACTGTATCAGGTAATACTACCGACTTAATACTTAAATTATTATAAAACACACTACCTTTAATTTTTCCAACAGGTGCTCCATTTATTTTATCAGGTACAACTAAGTTTTCTTCTGAAGTTATACATTTTTCAATTACATAAACTCCATTTTCTACAACACCTTCATATTTTGTTTCAACTTTAGCAGTTTCTGTACTTTGTGTCTTATCTTTATTTTCTTTATTTGTTGCACTATTGTTTCCGCTTTCTGTTGTTTGTGTATTTTGTGATATTGTTTTATTATTATCTTTTTTATTTCCATTTATAATTAATACGGTTCCAATTATTATTGCTATTATTATAATTGCTATTATAATTATTTTCTTTTTCATAAACTTTACCTCCAATTTATAATGACTTTACATTATATTTTTAATTAATTAAAAATGTTATTTTTCTAATATTTAATTATTTTCTAAAATTATTTTTTTCATTTCTTCTTTACATTGTTCTAGATTTTTAAATAATATTCCGTTTATTCCGAGCTCATTTGCAGTTTTTATATTATTTGGATTATCATCTATAAATATAGTTTCTTCTGGATTTAAGTTATATTTATTTAATATTGTAATGAAATTATTCTTGTTTGGTTTATTTGAGCCTACCTCATAAGAATAGACAGCACCATCTGCAATTTTAAAAATATCTGAAAGTGTTATATCATAATCATAACATTCTCTTGATAAATCCGAAAGAATATATACATTAAACCCTTTTGTTTTAACTTCTTTAAAAAATAGTTCCTCATCTTTTCTTATAGTTAATGTGCTTAGCCAATTACCATTTTCTAATTCATCAATTTCTTTAGAATATTCTGGTATTCTTTTCTTTATTATCTCTTTAACTTCTTTAAATGTACCTTTTGGTTTAGTTGCAAGTTCCATCCATTCTTTTCCCCAAAAAACTTCTTTTATAAGTATATCTGAAGTTCTTTCATCATATCCAAAGTTTTGTATATATTTTTTAGGATTAAAATCCAATATTACTCCAGCTAAATCAAATATTATGTTTTTTATCATAAATATTCTCCTTTATTGATATTTATCTAAAGGTAGGATTTTTGCATATTTTTCTTTTGGGAATTCTTCATCATATTCAATATCTGAAAACAATTCTGGCATATCTTCTTTAAATTTTAATAGTAATGGAATAAACATTTGTCGAGCTGGTGGATGGCCATAAGAAGCAGAACAATGTCTCCTTAATATATATCTCCATTCTCTAATATTACATGTCATATTCATTTCTCCAATTGTAGAAAGAGAAAGTAGCATTCTTAATTGGTCTGGTTTTCCTCCCATATTTGACATTTTAACATAGCTTTCCTCAATTATTTTCATGCATTTTTCCCATTCTTCATATAATTTTGTTCCTTTTTCAAAATGTGGTTGTTTTATTATTCTTAATTGATTTTCATATTTGTTTTTTCCATAATTACAATATCTTGTACTCTCATTAGAAAAACTTGCAAGTCTGTGTCCTGGAATATCTTGCATTAAACTTAAATCTCCAAATACTTTTACTGAAATTTTTTCATGTTCAGTAACAGATTCATGTCCACTTTTTATGCAATTTGTAATTATTCTTTTGTAACTATCTTCAGAAATATTGCCTTCAGACTTATAACAAGTTCTTGCAGCTTTTTCTATATTTTTCATTATTTTCATTCCATCATATTCTTCTATATAAACAGCTGGATCAAATATTTTCATTATTTTATCTCCTTTTAATTAAATTTTAATTATTCTTTAATTTATTAAAGAAATATACCTATATAATTTGAAGTGGTAACACTTTTGCATATTTTTCTTTTGGAAATTCAGTATCATATTCAATATCAGCAAATAATTCTGGCATATCTTGTTTAAACTTAACAAGAACAGGAATTAACAATTGTCTTATTGCTGGATGAGCATGAAATGTCGTTCTTAAACTGAACAAATGTCTCCACTCTCTAATATTACAAGTTACATTCATTTCTATAGCTGTTGAATATGGAATAATCATTCTTAATTGTTCTTCTGTAGCCCCCTCTTTTTTCATTATTTGAAAGCTTTCTTCTAATTTTTTCATACATGTCTCCCATATATCATAGAAATCTGTTTGTTCTTCTATATTTACAGGTTTCATTAATTTTAATTCGCTTTCATATTTTAAGTTTTTAATACTTTCAATCGAAAAAGTAGCATATCTGTGTCTTTCTAAATCTTTATATACTCCACTATCACCAATCATTTTTATGGTAATAGTTTTATGTTCTAAAATGGAAGTATGATCGTCTTTAATGCATTTTAAAAGTAAATCTTTATAGTTATCTTTAGAAATATCAAATTCATAATTATAACAAGTGCTAGCCATATTTGCTAAAAACTTCATTATTTCTTTCCCATCATAATTTTCAACATAAACAACTGGATCAATTAATTTCATTTTATTTCCTCCTCACAATTTTCTATACTATATCAAATATTAAAATTATTTACAATAGATTTTTAAAAATTTATTTTCTAAATTTGTAGGTTAGTCAATCATATGTCACACTTTTTGGTACTCTCTTTCAATATTTTATTTTCAATGTAGGTGTGACATATCTATTTTAAACCTATATATTTCAAAATAAGTTTGAGTTTATCTTTATTGATTTTTGCGTATTTTTATTATATAATTAATTATATTGTTATAAATATGGGGATTATATATGGAAATATCATACACACTTACTTTAGAATATTATAAATGGTTATTTGACGACAAAAATATTAAGTTAAATTTATTTCTAGATTCTAGCATTGCAGAAAAAAATACTAATATAATACCGCTTGTATATTATCCTGATCAGTATTCAGAATTATTTAATAGCGAATTATTTACTAGATTAAAAAGGATTAGTCAAACACGGATTAAAATTTCATTTCGCACTAAACGATGCATTTTTTAATAGATATAGCCATTCTATTGGAACAGGAAATAAAAAAAGTAAACTTTTTATTAAATTATTGTCACAAAATGTTCCAGAAGAAGTTTCAAATGAAGATTTATATAAATATTTCGATGATAATTTTACTAAGTTATCTCAAACTATAGGTCCTATTGATAAAGTAGACTTAATTGCAGAAGAAATTATATCATATATGCATGATTGTATGCATTTGCCATTTTCTCACTTATTTGAATCTGAAATAATAAATCAAATTCGGATTTCATGAAGATTTAGTAAGAAAAGCTTTATTAGACGATTATACAATTCAAAATATATTTAAAAAAATACACCCTGATTTGAGAGATACAATAGCCAAACATATTTGCCAAAAAAATGTTTTTTCATCTCTTAATGCCTCTTCACTTGATTTTGATAGATTTGATTATATTTTACGTGGAGCTTTTTATCAAGGAAATACCTCATATAATACAGATTTTCCATCATTTACATTTGAAGAAGTAGATATAGGCTCCAAAAAATCTATTGTCCCAGTATATAATATAAAAGACTATAATATAATTATCGAACTTTTAAGTAAAAGACGAGATCTTTATACTGGAAATTTAGGTTACTTATCCCCTGAAGTTATATTGGCAGATTCTGTTTTTGGAGAAGCTTTAAATGCTATTTTAGAAAGTTTATCGAAATATCCTCATGCAATAAGTAATTCCTTTGAAAATTTAAAAGAATTTATATTCTCATTATCTCCAAAATATTCAAGTCAAAAAATAAATGGTAGTTTGGTGAATATTGAAGAAGTCCTTAAATGGGATAATATTAGTTTTATAAATTGTTTACTTGATTTTGCTGAAAATTTAGATGAAGAAAAAGATTCTCATACCATAGAACTAATTGCTCTAATTGTTCCACCTTTAGAATCATTAATATATATGGTTAGTAGTATGAAATATAATGATTATCAGCAAATAAAAGAAACTGATCCTGAATACATAAAAGAAAGAAAACTACAAGACCAAGAATTAATAAAAAAATTAAAAAACTATATAAAATCAGAAACATACTTAGCAAAATGTCTAAAAAATAAGAATTTTTTGTTTGACAATATAAGGTTTATAAGAGATTCTGATAGTAATACCTATAATGCTGATTTTAATTCTAACAATATTTTTTTAAAAAAAAGAACCTTTCAAGAATATAATAAAAATGAACCAATATATGTAAAACTAGAAAATGGTGAAATTTGTACTATTGATAAAGTACCAGGCAAAACTTTTCCTTTTTCTTCAGAAAAAAAAGAGATTAATTATGTATATGAAATAAAACCTTTATCTAAATGTTTTCGGGTTATTAGCTCCACAAGTAACTGAAAATGTTTTGACTTCAAGATTACCTTCGCCTAAATATCCTAATTTCAGCATTGAAGTTAAAAGGTCTTTTCCAGAAATAGAGTAGTATAAAAACTACTCTATTTTAGATTTCTAAAAATTTATTTTCCAAATTTTCATCAGACTTGTATGACACTTTTACATAATTGCTGGTATATCCTGTCCACATTCCATCTTTTTTTTCTTCAAATAAAACTTCTTGAGGATTTTTAAAATATTCTTTATTATATTCTTCTTGATTTTTATCAGAAAGTTCTATTAATATTTGACTTCTTTGTTCTTTTATATTTCCATCTATTTGATTTGGCATTTTAGAAGCAAGGGTTCCTTCTCTTGGTGAATATTTAAAAACATGCATTTTATAAAACTTAATTTCTTTTAAGAATTCGTATGTCTTTTTAAATTCCTCCTCAGTTTCTCCCGGAAAACCAACTATTATATCTGTTGTTAAATTAACATCCTCAAAGTAATTTCTAAGCCTTTTAGCAACTTCTTTAAATTCAAAAGTTGTATACTTTCTATTCATTCTTTTTAAAGTTTCATCACATCCACTTTGCAATGAAAGATGAAAATGATTACAAATTTTGTCTAATTTTGAAAGTCTTTTAGTAAATTCTTCGGTAATTAAACTAGGTTCTAAAGAACCTAATCTTATTCTTTTTATTCCCTCTATTTTATTAAGATCTTCCAAAATATCAATTAATCTATAATTTTCTTCAAAATCTAATCCATATGAGGCTATATGAATTCCAGTAATTACAATTTCTTTAATTCCTTTTTTTGCTATTTCTTCTACTTCTTTAATAATGTTTTCTTTATGCCTACTTCTTACTCTGCCTCTTGCATATGGTATTAAACAATATGTACAAAAATTATTGCATCCATCTTGAATTTTTATTGTAGCTCTTGTTTTTTCTGTAAATGTAATTAGTCCCATTTCAGAAAATTCTTTTTCCTTATTTACATCAAAAATTTTGTTTATTTTTTCGTTTTGATATATATAATTTTCTACAATAGCTACTATATCTTTTTTTTCAGAGTTTCCAATACTTATATCTATTTCTTCTATGCTATCAACTTTATCTTTTGCAACTTGTACATAACAACCACAAGCTACAACAATAGCTTGTGGGTTTGTCTCTTTTGCTTTTCTTAAAAGTTGTCTAGATTTTCTATCTGCAATATTAGTAACTGTACAAGTATTTACTATTATAATATCTGGACTATCTTCTATATCACATATTTCATAATTTTTATCTATAAATTTTTGTGCCATTGCATTTGATTCATACTGGTTTACTTTACAACCTAAAGTTACAAATGCGACTTTTTTTGTATCTTTCATTTTAATATCTAATCCTCTTTCCTTTATTGTCCTTTCTTATAAATTCTCTGTACTAATATCTTCTGCCTTTATTGTAATTAAAGCTTTTTTAGACTTCTTATCTTTAGTATTACTTGCATGTTTAATAATTGATTTTTCATATACATTTCTTACAAATCTAGCATTACCAAAGTTTTTAGTACCTTTATTTTCTTCTATTATTTTTTTAACTTTTTCTTCCGCTTCTTTTGAAACTATAAATCCAGCTTTGGTCATCATTTGGTTAAATATTTGCCAAAGCTCATCAACTGTATAGTCTTCAAATTCAACAGTATAGCCTATTCTAGAAACTATACCAGAATTCAAATTAAGAAAATCTTGCATTTCGTTTGTGTAACCTGCAAAAATGACAACTAAATTATCTCTATTATTTTCCATTCCTTGAATTAAAGTTGCAACAGCTTCTTCGTTGAAAGAGTTTCCTTGACCTTTTCCAGATGCTAAAGAATATGCTTCATCAATAAATAGAACTCCACCTAATGCTTTTTGAATAACATTTGCTGTTTTGATTGATGTTTGTCCAACATATTCAGCAACTAAATCTTTACTTGTAACTTCTAGTAATTTATCTTGTTTAATATATTTTAAATTATATAAAATTTTAGATACAATTCTTGCAACTGTTGTTTTTCCTGTACCAGGGTTTCCTAAAAATACCATATGTAAGTTAATAGATTTTATTTTTAACATATCTTTTGACTTTTCTTTTAAATTAATTAAATCTACTAACTCGCGAAGCATCTTTTTAACTTTTTCTAAGCCTACTAAACTATCTAATTCTTCAAAAATTTCTTCTATTGATTTGTCTTGTTCATATTCAGGTACTTGTTTGTTAAAGCTTATTTTTTGAATTAAACTATCTCTGTAATCTGGATAATTAGATTCTGTTTTTGGTAAAGTGTTTGATATATAATCAAGAAGCTTTATTTGAATATCTTCTGTAACAGTACTATTTTGCTTAAGTATATCGAGAATTTCATTATATGCTTCTTGAACATCAGGAATTCTACCATTTATATTGAATTCAGCGAACTCATTTTTTAATTTTTCATAACTTAGGAAAATATCATTTAATTCATCTTTATTCTTAGCATAAAAACAAGTTAAATATTTATTTTCATTTTCAGATAAATTTTCTTCTAATTTATGTAAAATTTTATTTTTATCATTTATATCTTTTGCATTTAAACCATCAAATTTATTAAATGCTATAACATTATTATCTGAAGTATATATTTTGGCTATATCATCTGCATTCTGAATATCATAACATGAAATAATACCAATATCTCCTTTTGGTAAATATCCAAAAAAGTTTACAGCATCATTTAATATTCTTAAAATACTTTCAAAAGTTTCTTTGTTATCTGCATATATTGTCATATTAAAAGAGATAAATTGTTTTTCAATTTTTTCGTTATATTTTCTAATGTATTCAATAATTTTCTTTAAGGTATTTTTTGATTCGTCTTGTATATAAAGATCATCTATCTTTTTAAATATATCTTCCATAAATTTATCTTTATCAATTTTAGGAGTATCTTGTTCTTCTCTCTTTTCTTGAGATATTTCGATAGATGGTATATTGTTTTCGATATCTTGTATATCAATTCCTTTAAGGTGTTTAATATCATTTCTTAATTTTTCATTTTCTTTTTCTATTTTTCCAATGCCAAAAAAATCATCATAAATGCCTTTAAAAAAATCATCTTTTTTCATAATTAATATTATCCTTTCTTTAATATTGTTCATTAGAAACCGTATATATTAGTAAACTTATAACAAACTGTATTTTTCAGACTATTTAATTTATGCTCAAGTTTGGAAAAGAACTAAATTTTGGCAAGGCAAAATTATAATTATTTTTCAAACTACTTATGTGGTATTAATGTATCTACTGGACAAAAATCATCAGTAAGTACAATTTCATTTTCATCAATATTTAATTTATATTCTCCTTTAAAATATAACTCTTGATCTGTGGCAATAACCATATTATTTTGAACCAATTCTGTATTTTCAAGAGAACTACAAGGTACTACATAAACATTTTTAAATACTTTTTTTAATGTATTAACCTCAGCTTTTATAAACTTTGAATTTGTGCCATCAAGTGCTGAAATAATATTAGTTAAATACATTCCATTTTCATTTAATGAATTTTTTATGCTTTTTATTAATTCTAATGTAGTAAGCGTTTTAGCAGGATTATCTCCTGAAAAAGCATCATTTAAAATAGCATCATATTTTTTTGTATTTCTATTTAAATATGTTCTACCATCCTCATTAATTAGGCCTAATCTATGATTTTCATTTAAATTATAGTCAGAAATTAGTTTATCTAAGTAAAAATATTTTTTTGCTATTTTTGTAATGTCTCCATCAATTTCAACAACATCTATATTTTTAGTAGGATATGTGCTTATATAATACTTAGGATAGGAATAACCTGCACCACCTATCATCATCACATTATTAATTTCAAATTTTGAATTAAACATTAAATCATAATATTTTGTATAATTAAAAACTAGTTCATTTTGTTTATATTCATCTATAAATGTTGCTGATTCATAACCACTATCTATATTAAGTATTCTTACATGTTCATTATTGTAATACATATTTTTTATTATAACTCTACCATATTGTGTATCAAAACTTGCTGAAATCATATCTTGACCATTTAAAATTAATCCAGCTTTAATTGTATTTGAATATATAGAATATATTAACATTGTTATAGCAATTATTACAACACTAAAATATATAAAACTCACTTTAAAAGACTTTTTTATATTTAATAAAAAAGCTAAGATAAATAAAATACTTGCAAGTACATATAATATTTGTACTGAGCCAAAGTTAGGTACTAAAACAAATCCACCTAAAAACGTACCTACAATTCCTCCTATTGTAGCAAAAGCATAAACTTTTCCTGTTACTTCTCCAGCAGTTTCTAAATTTTTCAAACTTAATTTGATAATAATTGGATTTACACAACCTAGAAAAAGTGAAGGAATAAAAAACATTGCAAGTGTCCCAATTATTGCACCTAATTTTATATTTGAAAATATCTTTGCAATATATTCAAGTAAACCCTTTTGAATTAAAGGAATAAGTAAAACAAATAAAGCCGACATAAATATAATAAATCTTAAATTTTCTTTTAGTCTATCTTTGTCAGCAATTTTACCTCCAATATAATTACCTAAACTACTGCTAAGTAGTATTATTCCAATTACACTTGTCCAAACAATATTTGAATTTCCAAAATATGGAGAAAGAACTCGTGAGGCACAGAGTTCTAATATCATACATATTGCTTCAACTATGAATATAAATGCTTTATATTTTTGGCTCTTTATTTTATATAACATTTTTCCTCCGAATAATTGTCTTTGTTATGCTCTCTAGAATGTATATATATTATTTTGAAAACAATCGAATGCAATTGGAGCATTATTAGAAATTCTTTTTTAATAAAATGAGGGACGTTCACGGTACTCAAGCGTAGCGCAGAGGGTCTGAGTGAAAGAGGCTCATTTTATTAAATTAGAATTTCTTTAATGCGTATTGCCGCCGAGATTGTTTGAAAAATAATATATATACATTCTAGAGAGCAGTATGAATTTAATAATACTCGTATCTACTTTATTGCAATTTATTAAGCATCTCTTTATATTTTTCAAGTTTAGCTTTTTCTTCATCTATTTTTGCTTGTGGAGCTTTATTTACAAAGCCTGGATTAGAAAGCATTTTCTCAGCTCTTTCAATTTCAAATTTAATTTTTTCTATTTCTTCTGCTTTACGTTTTGCTTCTTCTTCTAAATCTACTAAACCTTCAAGTGGCATATAAAGCTCTATTCCATCTCTTACAATACTAACTGCATTTTCGGCAATTCCTGTTTTGTCTCTTTGAATTTTTAGATTACTTCCAAATCCAAGTTTTGTAATAAATTCTTTAGATTTTTCAATCTCTTTTTCGTATTTTGTTGTTACAAATATTAACTCAACTTTTTTACTTGGATGAACATTCATTTTTGCACGAATGTTTCTTATTTCAACTATAATATCTTTCATAGTTTCTATAAAATCATTTTTTTCATCATAATCAACTCTTTGTCTTGTTTTTGGCCAGTGTGATATCATTAAAGCATTATCATCATAATTAACAAGATTTGAATAAATCTTAGATGTAATAAATGGCATAAATGGATGTAATAGTTTTAAGCTATCACCAAAAACATAATTTAATACAAAACTTACTTGTATCTTTTCTTCTCTATTATCACTATAAATTCTTGATTTAACAATTTCAATATACCAATCACAAAATTCATTCCAAATAAAGTTATAAATATTATCTAAAGCTATACCTAAATCATAGTCTTCTATATTTTTAGTAACAGTTTTTATTAAATTATCTAATTTATTAATAATCCACCTATCTTCAATTTTTAGATATTCTGATTTGTATATTTTTGTTTGGTCATCTTTGGCTTTACCGTCAAATTCCATAATTTCTTCTTTTGAAACTAGATTTGTAATAACAAATTTAGCAGCATTCCAAATCTTATTTGCAAAATTTGATGCTTGATCTAGCTTTTCTGGCATGTATTTAATGTCATTTCCCATAGTTGTACCAGAAATTACAGAAAATCTTAAAGCATCTGCTCCATATTGTTCTATAACCTCTAGTGGATCAACTCCATTTCCAAGTGTTTTAGACATTTTTCTTCCTAAACTATCACGAATAATTCCATGAATTAAAACATCTTTAAATGGTTCTGTTCCTGTAAATTCTAAGCCTTGAGTCATCATCCTTGATACCCAGAAGGTTATAATATCAAAACCTGTAACTAAAACATTTGTAGGATAAAATCTTTTATAATCTTCATTTTCAGTATTTGGCCAACCAAGAGTTGAAAATGGCCATAATGCAGAACTAAACCATGTATCTAATGTGTCTTCATCTTGATGTAATTTGTTAGAGCCACATTTAGAGCATTTTTCTGGCACAGTTTTAGCAACATTTATTTCTCCACATTCTTCACAATAATATGCAGGAATTCTGTGTCCCCACCATAATTGACGAGATATACACCAATCTTGAATATTATCTAACCAGTTAAAATATTGTTTTTCATATCTTTTGGGTACAAATCTTGTTTTATCTTGTCTTACACTATCTGCTGCTCTTTTTGCTAAATCTTTCATTGAAACAAACCATTGCATAGAAACTTTTGGTTCTATTGTTGTTTTACATCTTTCGCATTTTGCTACATTATGAGTATAGTCTTCTGTTTTAACAAGATTTCCAGATTTTTCTAGCATTTCTACTATTCTTTTTCTAGCATCAATTAGTTCCATACCTTTTAATTCTGGAACTAAATCTCCCATTTTGTAGTTTTCATCAAATACTTCAATAATTTCTAAATTATGTCTTAAACCTGCTTGGTAATCATTCATATCATGTGCAGGAGTTATTTTAACACAACCTGTTCCAAATTCTTTTTCAACAAATTCATCCGCAATTATTGGAATTTCTTTGTTCATAATTGGAAGTATACATTTTTTTCCAACTATACTTTTATATCTTTCATCTGTTGGATGAACTGCAACTGCAGTATCACCTAGCATTGTTTCTGGTCTAGTTGTTGCAACTTCTACGTACTTTCCTGGTTCTCCAACAATTTCATACCTAATATGCCATAAATGTGATGGTTCCTCTTTGTATTCTACTTCTGCATCTGAAATTGTTGTTTTACAACTAGGGCAATAATTTACCATTCTTGTTCCTTTATATATTAAACCTTTATTGTATAAAGAAACAAATTGTTCTAAAACAGCATCTGATAAGCCTTCATCCATAGTAAATCTATTTCGTGACCAATCACAAGAACATCCAAGTTTACGTTGTTGTTCTTGAATAATTCCACCATACTTATGTGTCCAGTCCCAAGTTTCTTCTAAAAATTTTTCTCTTCCTAAATCTTGTTTTGTTTTTCCTTCTGCTTTTAATTTTTGAACAACTTTCATTTCAGTAGATATTGCTGCATGATCACTTCCTGGTAGCCATAGACAATCATATCCTCTCATTCTTTTATATCTAATTAAAATATCTTGAATTGTATCATCTAAAGCATGTCCCATATGAAGTTTTCCTGTTACATTTGGTGGTGGCATCATAATACAGTATGGCTCTTTCTTTTCATCCATACTTGGCTTAAAATATCCTTTTTCTTCCCACTCTTTATATAATTCTTCTTCAAAATCCTTTGGATTGTATTTTCCTTCTAACATAAAATCAACTCCTTAATTATTTATTATTAAGATGTGTCTATTATACAATTAAATCGGCTTTTTTTCAACTGTTTTTTGAAGAAAAATGGGGACGGAGAATTTTTTTCATTTTATGAAATTATGTCAAATCTCTTGATTTATTCTATTTTTTTTAGTAAAATACAAAATGTTAGGGGCAAATTAATCAAAAAAATATAAAAGAAAGGAATTGTTTTATGCCTCGTATTCCAAGAAAAAATTTTCAAACCAATTTTTATCATGTAATGGTTCAAGGAATTAATAAAGAATTTATTTTCAAAAATTCAAATTATATCGAAAAATATCTTAATATTATTTCCAAATATTTAAAAGATTTTCCAATAACAATTTTAGCTTATTGTATTATGAATAATCATGCTCATTTTTTAATATTTAGTGAAAATGTTAATCCTTTAAGTAATTTTATGCAAAGAGTTAATACATCTTATGCACGTTTTTATAATAAAGACAATAATCGTGTTGGTTATGTTTTTAGGAATCGTTATAATTCTCAACCTATTTATAATCATTCTCAACTTTATAATTGTATTAAATATATTCATAATAACCCTGTTAAAGCTAATATTGTAAATCATATGTATGAATATCAGTATTCAAGTTATAATGAATTTTTAAGAAAAAAGTTTCTACTAAATGAGAAAAGTCTATTATTGATTTTTGGTACATCAAAAACTGATATAGAACAATTTAATTTCATTCATAAAAATAATCAAGATGAATCTTTTATAGACATACAATCAAACGAAGTTACTATTGACGACTTTATTTCACAAATTCAAATCAAACTTGGAATGACTATTGAAGATATTATTAAAGATAAAGAACTATTAAAAAAAATAATAATTACTTCTAGAGCTCAAACTAATGCTACTTTAGAAAAGTTAGCATCGATTTTTGATTTGTCAATAAGTACTATTTATAGATATTGTAATACAAAAAAAAGATAAAGATTTAATAACCTTTATCTTTTTTGAAAAAATTTCTCCGTCCCCAATTTTCTTATCTATTTAATCCGCTTAATCCAGCATAAATAGCTGTTCTTCCAAGTTGATCTTCAATATTTAAAAGTCTATTATATTTTGCAACTCTATCTGTTCTGCAAGGTGCACCTGTTTTGATTTGTCCTGCATTTGTAGCTACTGCAACATCAGCTAAAGTTGTATCTTCTGTTTCTCCAGATCTGTGAGAAACAACTGCTGTCATTCCGTTCTTTTTTGCAAGTTCAATTGCATCTAGAGTTTCTGTTAATGTTCCTATTTGGTTAAGTTTAATTAAAATTGAATTTGAAACTCCTAAATCAATTCCTTTTTGTAATCTCTTAATATTTGTAACAAATAGGTCATCACCAACTAATTGGATCTTGTTTCCTAGTCTATTTGTTAATTCTTTCCATCCTTCCCAATCTTCTTCAGCTAATCCATCTTCAATTGAGATTATTGGATATCTATTAACTAGATCTTCGTAAAATGCTATCATTTCTTCAGTTGTTTTTGTAACTCCTATTTTCCAGAAATGATACATTCCTTCTTTTTCTATTTTTTTAGCTTCATCATACATTTCTGTAGCTGCAACATCTAGAGCAAACATGATTTCTTCTCCTGGTTTATATCCAGCTTTTTGAGTAGCTTCCATTATTAATGCTAAAGCTTCATCTTCGTCTTTAACATTTGGAGCAAATCCACCTTCATCTCCAACACCTGTTGCTAATCCTTTTTCTTTAAGAACTTTCTTTAAGTTATGGTAAATTTCAGCACAAATTCTTAAACATTCTGTAAATGATTTTGCTCCAACTGGCATAATCATAAATTCTTGTACAGAAAGTGTAGAATCTGCATGTTTTCCACCATTCATAATGTTCATCATAGGAGTTGGAAGTACTTTAGCATTTGGTCCACCTATGTAGTTATATAATTCCATTCCTAAAGAATTAGCTGCTGCTTTTGCTACAGCAAGAGATACTCCAAGTGTTGCATTTGCACCAAGTTTTGCTTTGTTTTCTGTTCCATCTAATTCTATTAAAGTTTTATCTAATTCTATTTGATCATAGGCATTCATTCCTACGATTTTATCTCTAATTATTGTATTTACATTTTCTACAGCTTTTAAAACACCTTTTCCAAGATATTTTGATTTGTCTCCATCTCTTAATTCTACTGCTTCAAAGCTTCCTGTAGATGCTCCAGATGGTACCATAGCAACTCCCTCTGATTCATCTTCTAGTACAACTTCAACTTGTACTGTAGGATTTCCTCTAGAGTCTAATACCTCTAAAGCTCTTACTTCATCGATTTCTAAATAATTTTTCATAAAAATCGCTCCTCTTTAGATATTATATACTAAAAAGGAGCTTACTATTCTAAAAAGAAAAATTTTCTCCGTCCCCATTTTTTATTTCATAGCTTCTTCAATTGCTACTGCAACAGCTACTGAGGCACCTACCATTGGGTTATTACCCATTCCAATTAATCCCATCATTTCAACATGTGCTGGAACTGATGATGAACCTGCAAATTGTGCATCTGAATGCATTCTTCCCATTGTATCTGTCATACCATATGAAGCAGGTCCTGCTGCCATATTATCTGGGTGAAGAGTTCTACCTGTTCCACCACCAGATGCAACAGAGAAATATTTCTTTCCATTTTCTATTCTTTCTTTTTTGTATGTACCTGCAACTGGATGTTGGAATCTTGTAGGGTTAGTAGAATTTCCTGTAATTGAAACATCTACATCTTCCATCCACATTATAGCTACACCTTCTCTAACATCATTTGCACCATAACATCTTACTTTACTTCTTTCTCCATCTGAATATGGTATTTCTTCTACTACTTTTACTTTTCCTGTATAGAAGTCAAAATCTGTTTTAACATATGTAAATCCATTTATTCTTGAAATAACTTGTGCTGCATCTTTTCCTAAACCATTTAAAATTACTCTTAATGGATTAGTTCTTACTTTATTAGCTGATTTTGCAATACCAATTGCTCCTTCTGCTGCTGCAAATGATTCATGTCCTGCTAAAAATGCAAAACATTTTGTATCTTCTGATAATAGCATTGATGCTAAATTACCATGTCCTAAACCAACTTTTCTGTCATCTGCAACAGATCCTGGTATACAAAAAGCTTGTAAACCTTCTCCTAAAGCTTTTGCTGCATCTGATGCTTTTGTGCATCCCTTTTTAATTGCAATTGCTGCTCCTAATGTATAAGCCCAACAAGCATTTTCAAAGCATATTGGTTGAATTCCTTTAACTATATCATATGGATTAAATCCCTTATCTGTACATATTTTTAATGCATCTTCAAAATCTTTGATTCCGTATTTTTCCATAACTGGTTTAATTTGTTCAATTCTTCTTTCATAACTTTCAAATGTTACTGACATTTTTAATTCCTCCTTAAAATTTATTATTCTTTTCTTGGATCAATTTTTTTAACAGCTTCATCAAATCTACCATATTTTCCTGAAGCTTTTTCGATTGCGTCTACAGGATTCATTCCTGCTTTTATATTATCCATCATTTTTCCAATATGAACATATTTATAACCAATTATTTGGTCATCTTTATCTAATCCTAATTCTACTATGTAACCTTCAGCTAAATTTAAATATCTAGGTCCTTTTAATGAACTTGAATAAATTGTTCCTACTTGGCTTGTATGACCTTTTCCTAAATCTTCAAGTCCAGCTCCTATTGGAAGACCTCCTTCTGAAAATGCAGTTTGTGTTCTACCATATACAATTTGTAAGAATAATTCTCTCATAGCTGTATTTATAGCATCACAAACTAAATCTGTGTTTAGTGCTTCAAGTAGTGTTTTTCCTGTTAAAATTTCTCCAGCCATAGCTGCTGAATGTGTCATTCCAGAACATCCAATTGTTTCAATTAATGCTTCTTGGATGATTCCATCTTTAACATTTAGAGTTAATTTACAAGCTCCTTGTTGTGGAGCACACCATCCTATTCCATGAGTTAAGCCAGATATGTCTTTTATTTCTTTAGCTTTAACCCATTTACCTTCTTCTGGTATTGGTGCTGGTCCATGATCAACTCCTTTTGCAACTTTGCACATTCCTTCTAATTCCTTTGAATAAATCATTTTAATTGCTCCTTTCATTTTATATATATTTGCTAAAAATCTTATTTAGATTTTTAGTAATAAACTTTTATAAAATCACTTCAATATCTGATTTCTATTTTTTTCTTCTTCTTTTAATCTTTTCTCTTCTTGTTTTTTAGCTTTGGCTCGAAGTCTCTGTTCTTTTTTTTCTTCAAGCTCAATAGCTTTTTGTCTTTGCTCTTCCTGTTTTGTTTTTTCTGCCTCAATTTCTCTATCAAAACCAACTAAGTTATTTGCAGTTTTAAGATAAAGACCTGTTTGATAAATTTCCACTTTTTCATCTTTATTTTCATCATAGTATTTTTCAAGTATTTTTCTTTCTTCTTTTATTTCTCCTCCAAGGTGTAAATATTTATATCTCCAAATAATGTGCCTAACATAGCTTGCATATTGTTCTTCTGATATACTATCATAAAAATACTCAACTTTAAATCTATTATGAGCAATTGATATTGTAAGATGAGTCCATAAGTCCTGTTCTGTATCTATAAAATCTTGTTTTAAATCTTTTATGTGCTGATATAAAACATCCACTATTTTTAAATATTCATCTTCATTTATATTGAATTTTTTAGGAACTTCATATACATTTACTGGTTTTTTTCTAAATAACGCTGCTTTTGGAATATAGTAAAAATACATTTCTCCAGTTTGTACATCTCCTGCTCTATCTATTACAGAAGCATATAAATATATTTCGTCCCATTTTTCTGGAATTAATTCAAACAAACAACTTTGTATTTTTTCATATTTATCCTTCATATTTTTTGTAGTTCTTAGCATTATTTAATTAACTACAAAATGTAGTTATCCTCCTTATTTTTCTATAATACTTTCACCTGTCATTTCTTTTGGTTGTTCTATGTCAAGTAATTCAAGCATTGTAGGAGCTAAATCACATAATCTTCCGTCTTTTAATTTTAAATTTTCTTTTTCAGAAACTAAAATTAATGGTACTAAATTTGTTGTATGTGCAGTATGTGGTTCTCCTGTTTTGTAATCTATCATTTGCTCACAATTTCCATGATCTGCAGTTATTATTAAATTAGCTTTTTGAGCTTCTATTGCTTCATATATTCTTCCAACACAATTATCTATTGTTTCTACTGCTTTTATAGCTGCAGGTAAACTTCCTGTGTGTCCAACCATATCTGGATTTGCAAAATTTAGAATTATGCAATTATATTTTTTTGAGTTAATAGCATCTACTACCTTATCACAAACCTCATTTGCGCTCATTTCAGGTTGCATATCATATGTTTCAACTTTTGGAGATGGTACTAAAATTCTGTCTTCTCCTTCATATTGTTTTTCTTCTCCACCATTAAAGAAAAATGTAACATGTGCATATTTTTCAGTTTCAGCTATTCTTAATTGTTTACCACCATTTTTACTAACTATTTCCCCTAATGTGTTTATTATTGGCTCCTTTTTAAATGCAATATGAACATTAGGCATTGTTTCATCATAACTTGTAAAACATACATAATATAAATTCATTTTTTTAGTTTCAAATTCATTGAAATCCTTGTCAACTAATGCTCTTGTTATTTCTCTTGCTCTATCTGGTCTAAAGTTAAAGAATATAACAGAATCTCCATCTTCTATTGTTGCAACAGGTGTATCACCATTTGTTATAACTGTTGGTTCTACAAATTCATCAAAAACATCTTTTTGATAAGAGTTTTCTATTGCATTTATACTACTTCCAGATTTTATACCTTCTCCTTTAACCATTGCATCATATGCTTTTTGAATTCTTTGCCAACGTTTATCTCTATCCATTGCATAGAATCTTCCAGATAGAGTAGCAATTTTACCAACACCTTTTTCTTTCATTTTTTCTTCTAACTCTTGTATATAGTTTTCTGCTGATGCTGGTGGTGTATCTCTACCATCTAAGAAACAGTGTACATAAACATTTTCAAAATCTCTTCTTTTGGCTAACTCTAATAAACCATATAAGTGTCTATTATGGCTATGTACTCCACCATCTGATAAAAGACCCAGAATGTGTAATTTAGAATTATTTTTCTTGCAATTTTCAATTGCATTAATAAGTTCTGTGTTTGCAAAAAAATCTCCATCTTCAATTGATTTTGTAATTCTTGTAAGTTCTTGATATACTATTCTTCCAGCTCCAATATTTGTATGTCCTACTTCAGAGTTTCCCATTTGACCTTCTGGTAAACCAACTGCCATTCCACTTGCTGAAATATGTGACATTGGATACTTTTTCATTAGTTTGTCAATATTAGGTGTATTTGCCTGTTTAACAGCATTTCCTTCAGTTCTTGGGTTTTCTCCAAATCCATCTAATATCATTAGCATTGTTAATTTGTCATTCATTTTTTGCTTCCTTTCCGTTATAATTAACTATTATAATTAACTATTTTTGCAAAAGATTCTGCCTTTAGACTTGCTCCACCAATTAAGCCACCATCTATGTCTGACATTTCTAAAAGCTCTTTTGCATTTTCTGGCTTCATACTTCCGCCGTACTGTATTATAACTCTTTCTCCTACGTTTTGTCCATACATTTTTGCAATTTTTTCTCTTATTTTCTTACATGCTTCATTTGCATCTTCACTTGTTGCAGTTTTTCCAGTACCTATTGCCCAAATTGGTTCATAAGCAATTATTGTATTTGCAACTTGTTCTTCTGTTAAACCTTCTAAAGCTTTTTGTGTTTGATTCTCTATTATTTCATAAGCAATTCCAGCTTCTCTTTCTTCTAAAGTTTCTCCTACACAAACTATTGGCTTTAAATTATTCTCAAATGCTGTTTTAATTTTTTTATTAACAGTTTCATCTGTTTCATTGAAATATTGTCTTCTTTCAGAATGACCTATTATTACATATTCTACACCAATAGATTTTAACATTTTTCCAGAAATTTCACCAGTATAGGCACCTTTTTCTTCATAATGCATATTTTGAGCACCAATTTTTATGTTACTTCCTTGTGCAGTTAGTAAACTATAAAATAAATCTGTATATGGTACGCAAAGTACAACTTCATTTCCTGTGTCTTTAACTAATGGTGTTAATTCTGTGATCATTGAAATTGCTTCATTTGGAAGCATATTCATTTTCCAATTCCCAGCAATAACTTTTTTTCTCATAATCTTATCCCTCCTCAACTTTTTAACCTACATTTCATCTTTATGGTTTAATAATAATTCTTTTATTTTTATAATGTCTTCTTTAGGAGTTGAAGCACCTGCCATAATTCCCACAGAATTTATTTTTTTAACTTTATCTATATTTAATTCAGTTTCGTTTGAAATAAAAACAACATCATTGCAAAATTTGCATGCAATATCATATAATTTATTTGTATTTGAGCTTCGTTTATCGCCAATAATTATCATCATATCGACTTTTTTAGCAATTGTTTCTGTTTCCTTTTGTCTAGTTTCTGTTGAAGGACAAATTGTCTTTTTTATTTCTAATTGTACATCTTTGCTTATCTTGGCTTTTAATTCTTGAGCAATTTCATCAAATTTATACGAACTATGAGTTGTTTGTGAAATTAGCAAAACTTTCTTTTTACTATTAATTTCATTTAATATTTCGGGAATTTCACTTTTATTATCTATAATTTTATAATTTTTTCCTGCTCTACTTTTAATTCCAATTACCTCTGGATGATTATATTTTCCTGCAATAATAATAAAATAGCCCTTTTCTGAATATTCTTCAGCTAGATTTTGTATCTTTAAAACACTTGGACATGTTAAATCAATAAGGTTTATGTTTTTATTTTCAGCTTCATCATATACTTCTTTTGGTACACCATGTGCTCTTATTATTGTATTTCCTTTTGATTCTTCTAGTTTATTAATAAAACATACTCCTGCATTTTTTAAGTTATCTATTACATTTTGATTATGGACAATTTCACCTAAACAATATACTGTACCTTTTTTAGTTTCTTCTATTGCTTTATCTACCGCTCTTTGAACTCCATAGCAAAATCCTGCATTTTTTCCAATTATTATTTCCATAGTTATATTTCCTTAAATTTACATATCTAGCAAAGCTTCTATTCCAGGTAACTTCTTTCCTTCCAAAAATTCTAATGAGGCTCCACCACCTGTAGAAATATGTGTCATTTTCTCTGCAAGTCCAGCTTTTTCTACAGCAGATGCAGAATCTCCACCACCTATTATTTTAACAGCATTAAGATTTCCTAATACCTTCGCAATTTCATTTGTTCCAATTGCAAATTGATCAAATTCAAATACTCCAAGTGGTCCATTCCATACAATAGTTTTGGCATTTTTAAGTTCATTTTCATATAGTTTTACAGTTTCAGGTCCGATATCTAGTGCTTCCCATCCATCAGGTATTTCAGCAGAAGGAACAACCTTACTTTCAGCATCAGCTTTAAATTCTTTTGCTATTTTATTATCAACTGGAAGCATAAATTTAACACCTTTTTCTTTTGCCTTTTCCATAAGTTCCATTGCTAAATTGATTTTATCTTCTTCACAAATTGAATTACCGACATTATATCCTAAAGCTTTAAAGAATGTATATGCCATTCCACCACCTATAAGTAAAGTATCCACTTTGTTTAATAAGCTTTCTATTACTCCAATTTTATCAGAAACTTTTGAGCCTCCTAAAATTGCCATAAAAGGTCTTTCTGGCTCTGTTAAAGCATCACCTAAGAATTTTAATTCTTTTTCAATTAAGAATCCTGAAACAGCAGGTAAATAATGTGTTACACCTTCTGTTGAACTATGAGCTCTGTGAGCTGTTCCAAATGCATCATTTACAAATATTTCTCCATAACTAGCTAATTTCTTACTAAATTCTGGATCATTATCTGTTTCTTCTCTATGAAATCTTAAGTTTTCAAGAAGTAATATTTCACCTTCTTTTAAATTATTTGCTTTTGTACTAGCATCTTCTCCAATTACATCTTTTGCCATTACTATTTCTTTATTTAATAATTTAGATAACTCTTTAGCTACAGGAGCTAGAGAAAACTCTTTTTTGAATTCTCCCTTTGGTCTACCTAAATGTGAACAAAGTACTATTTTACAATTTTGTTCTAATAAATATTTAATAGTAGGTAATGCTGCTACTATTCTTCTATTATCTGTGATATTTTGATTTTCGTCCATAGGAACATTAAAATCACATCTAACTAGCACTCTTTTATTTTTTAAATCAATATCTCTAACTGTTTTTTTACTCATTATTTATATCCTCCTTTTTAATGTAAGAAAAGGCTAGAAACTAATGTTCCCAACCTCCTCCTTTTTGTTTTTCATTTTCAAATATTCTTTCAATTACTTGAATTGCTTCTCTATAATTATTTACTATATTAAGTTGATTACTAGGTATTAATTGCCTATAGAAATTATTTGTAATATCATCCATTCCAACTAAAATAATAGGCTTTCCAGGTTTTATAGCAAGGCTAATTTCAGATGATGTTCCAGCAGAAATTCCACATGCAACTAATACATCACTTGTTAAAACTTCAATAATATTTCTACCTGATTTGGCTGTTGTTACAATTGGAATGTCAATATATTCTGAATATTTTGATTTATCATCAGTTGGCATAATTCCAACAGTTAAACCATTTTGTTCTTTTGCTCCTCTTAATGCTTCATCCATGATTCCCGCTTTTAACCCACCTGTTAATGTTACATATCCATGTTCAGCACAATATTTGCCTAATTCAAATGCATTATTCATTTGTTCATCAGTTGCTTTTGCTGGTCCCATTATTCCAATTATTTTTTTCATATTTTTCTCCTAATTATTAACTTTATTCAAATTAAGTATCAATCTAAAGCGAAAATTCAGAAAAGAATGGTTATATTGCTAGACAAAATTTTGTGCAAACACCGCAGCGTACTTTGTGTACGTGAGGACGTTTAAGTAAAATTTTAACAACGCAAGATGACCATTATTTTTTGAATTTTTATTTAAGTTCTGCGAAATATTTGATAGTTCTAACCATTTGACTAGTATAAGAATTTTCATTATCATACCATGCAACAACTTGTACTTGATAAGTATCATCATATACTTTAGCAACCATAGTTTGAGTTGCATCAAATAATGAACCTTGTGTAATTCCTATAATATCTGAAGAAACAAGTGGTTCTTCTGTATAACCATAAGAATCATTTGCAACTGATTTCATATATGCATTTATGCTATCAACTGTAACTTCTTTATCTGTTTTAATTGTTGCAATTAAAATTGTAGTTGAACCTGTTGGAACTGGAACACGTTGAGCAGATCCTATTAATTTTCCATTTAATTCTGGAATAACTAGACCAATTGCTTTAGCAGCTCCTGTTGAATTTGGAACTATATTTTCAGCTGCAGCTCTAGCTCTTCTTAAATCTCCTTTTCTGTGTGGTCCATCTAGTACCATTTGATCTCCAGTATATGCATGAACTGTTGTCATTATACCTGATTGAATTGGTGCAAACTCATTTAATGCTTTTGCCATAGGTGCTAAGCAGTTAGTTGTACATGATGCAGCAGATATAACTTTATCTTCTGGTTTTAATATTCCTTCATTAACACCGAAAACAATTGTAGGTAAATCATTTCCTGCTGGTGCAGAAATAACAACTTTTTTTGCTCCTGCATTTATATGTGCCATAGCTTTATCTTTTGATGTATAGAATCCTGTACATTCAAGAACAACATCAACATCTAATTCTCCCCAAGGAAGATTATTTGCATCTGGCTCTTTATATATTTTTATAGTTTTACCATCAACTGTGATTGTTCCTTCTTCTTCATTTGCTGAAACAGTATCAGCTTTATCATATCTCTTTTGAGCTGAATCATATTTTAATAAATGAGCTAACATTTTAGGACTTGTTAAGTCGTTTATAGCAACAACCTCATATCCTTCTGCTCCAAACATTTGTCTAAATGCAAGACGTCCTATACGTCCAAAACCATTAATGGCTACTTTTACTGACATAAAAAATTCCTCCTTTAGCATACAAAATATGTATGTTTTTTATTTTTAATATTTTACCCTTTTAAAGGCAAGTTTATTCTATACCAACTTTAAAATAATTTCAAGTGGTTTTGTATTATTTTTTTGTTTATTGCAAGAAAAATAGTTACAATTCACGGTCGAATTGCTAAAAGCTCACGCCAAGTTTATATATTTATTTTTAAAGTAAACTTGTGCGGGGACCACTTTCT